>CAJWMM010000009.1 GCA_913043035.1 uncultured Gammaproteobacteria bacterium
AGAGTTTCAGCTATGACAGGTGAGGGTATCGATCAGCTCCTCGAGGCAATTTCATTACAATCTGAAATTCTAGAATTAAAAGCTTCATCCAAAGGAGCAGCAACCGGCACAGTTGTGGAGTCTTCGCTAGATAAAGGAAAAGGTCCGGTAGCTACAGTATTGATTGAATCTGGTATTCTTAATAAAAAAGACTATGTTTTAGTCGGTAAAGAATTCGGTAGAGTAAGAGCTATGTTTAATGAGTTCAATAATGAGATCAATTTAGCTGGTCCGAGCGTTCCAGTTGTTATAACAGGACTATCGGGAACACCAAACGTAGCAGACAAATTAATTTCAACCAGCGATGAGAGAAAAGTAAAGGAGATAGCTTCTTTGAGAGAGTCGAAACAAAAAGAAATTGAAATGCAATCAAAGCAAAAAACATTTTCTATAGATAACTTCAATTCTGAAAGTGCTACATCAAAAAAAATTATTAATCTTATTATAAAGTCAGATGTTCAAGGTAGTTCAGAGGCAATTGTTTCATCACTAAAAGCAATTAAAAATGATGATGTTGGTTTGGATATTATTTACAGTGGAGTTGGAGCAATAACAGAATCGGATGCTAACTTGGCAATGAGTTCAAATTCTAAGATAATAGGATTTAATGTTAGAGCTGATGTGAAAGCAAAAAAACTTATTGAATTAAATGGTCAAGATTTGCATTATTTCAGTGTAATTTATGATCTCATAGATAATATTAAGCAACAATTATCAGGTATGTTAGATCCTGACATAAAAGAGGAAATTATAGGGATTGCTGAGGTAAAGGATGTCTTCAGATCATCTAAAATTGGTGCTATTGCTGGCTCGATAGTTAGTGAGGGTGTAATACAAAAAGATCAGCCAATCAGAGTGTTGCGCGACAATGTTGTAATTTATGAGGGAGAATTAGAATCATTGAGACGTTTCAAAGAGGATGTTAAAGAAGTAAAAAGTGGAACAGAGTGTGGTATTGGTGTCAAAGATTATAATGATGTTCGAGCCGGCGATCAAATAGAAGTTTATAAACGTATTGAGATTAGAAGGAATGTATAATTATTATGTCTTCTAGAATTGATAAGGTTCAAGATTTACTGCATAGAGAAGTAGCAAAAATATTAATAAAAGATTTAGATAACCCACTTTTATCTTCCCTAGTAACCATATCAGGTGTAAGAGTATCAAAAGATCTCAGATATTCGGAAATATTTTTTACATCTTTAGATGAAGATATAGACAAAATAGAGCAGGAGCTTAATAAAGCCAGTTCATATATTAGAAATATACTCGCAAAGAGATTACACTTAAAAAGATTGCCTTCACTAAAATTTACCTATGACAAATCTTTTTCCTCTTCATACAAAATTGAATCAATTTTAAACACGCTTCCTGAGCATGACTAGGAACTCATTACTTCTTATAGACAAACCTAAAGGGATATCATCTAATACAGCTTTGAAACAGATTAAAAGGAAGTTAGGTGTTAAAAAAGCTGGAATTATAGGAATACTTGATCCATTAGCTACAGGAATGCTACCTATCGTTATTGGTGAGGCAACAAAATTATCAAGATTCATGGAAGATTTAAAAAAAAATTATAGAGTAAAAATTAGATTTGGTGTTAGGAGTAATACTGGCGACAATGAAGGAGAATTAACATTTGATAGGAGAAAAATTCCTTCTTTATCTATTCAAGATTACAAGAAAGTTTTAAAAAAATTCCATGGCATTTATATTCAAAAACCTCCTATGTTCAGTTCTGTGAAAATAAATGGTAAAAAATTGTATCAGTATGCCAGAAAGGGTGAGAAAATTCATAGACCTCTTAGAAAAACATACATCTACAATATAGATTTTTTAGATATAAATGAAGATATATTAGATATTGAGGTTTCTTGCTCAAAAGGGACTTATATTAGAACCTTGGTTGAGGATATTGGTAGCTTGTTAAACATTTATGCATTAACTGATAATTTGAGGAGAATAGGAGTAGGCCATTTTACTGAGAATGATATGGTAGATATAGAAGATTTAAATTCAGATGCCAATTCCAATAATGGTTTTTACGATATATCAGAAATGCTAAGCAATATACCAGTTATCGAAATTTCTGATAATGATGAGATATTATTGCGTCAAGGATTACAAATCAGCTTTGAATCAATGCTTAATTTTGAAGAGGTGATAATTAGAAATCCCGCTTCTAAGATAATTGGCATTGGTTATATTAGAAATAACATCATATCGCCAAAAAGATTATTGAAGATTGACTAATAATAGTTTGTATATGTTAATTCTGATGATAGAATACACGTCAATGGAGAAGTTTATGGCTTTAGATAGTAAAACTAAAGAAGAAATTGTAAAAAAATATCGCAAATCTGACAGTGATTGTGGTTCAAGTGAAGTACAAATAGCTCTATTGACAGCTAATATAAATAATCTAACTAATCATTTTTCCAAAAATATCAAAGACGTACATTCAAAGCGTGGTTTGTTAAAAATGGTAATGAAAAGAAAGTCACTGATGAAGTATCTAAAAAATAAAAATATAAAAGATTATGAAAACCTTGTTAAAGAACTTGGTTTAAGGAAGTAGCATTAAAACATATACAAAAAAATTTAATCTTGGTAGTCAATCAGTAAATATTGAGACTGGGCTTATTGCAAAACAGTCTGACAGCTCTGTTTTAGTTAATATAGAAGATACAGTGGTATTAGCGACCCTAGTTGCTGATAAAAAAGATAGTGATCGAGATTTTTTTCCACTAACTGTTAATTATATTGAGAAAACATATGCTGCAGGAAAAATACCAGGCGGATTCTTTAAGAGAGAAGGAAGACCAACTGAAAGCGAGACACTAATTAGTAGGTTAGTTGATCGCCCACTTAGACCATTGTTTGACTCACTATTCACAAGAGAAGTTCAACTTACACTGACTTTACTATCCCACAACCCTTCAATAGATCCTGAAGTACCAGCTTTAATTGCTGCTTCTACAGCTGTCAAATTATCAGGCTTGCCTTTTAATGGAACACTTGGTGCTGTGAAAGTTGGATATAATGGCAACGATTATATTCTTAATCCGACTAATGAAGAACTAAAAAATTCGCTTTTAAATCTCACTGTTGCGGGTACTAAAAGTGCTGTAATGATGGTTGAATCTGAAGCAAAAGGTTTGTCTGAAGAAGTAATGCTTGGTGCAGTAAATTTTGGTCATACTGCAATGCAACCGATTATAACTGCTATTGAGGAATTAAATAATGAATTAAACATTAAACCTATCGACTGGAACCCTGTAGTTTTTGACAATAACTCATATAAAATCTTCTTTGATAAATATAGAGATCAGATTTCCTCAGCTTATCAAATAACTAAAAAACAAGATAGAAATGAAAACTTAGGTTCCCTCAGAGATGAAATCTTTCTAGCAGAAGCTGGAGAAGATGAGGACAAGAAAGAGTTGACTAATACCTTTTTTGAAAAAGCTCAAAAAGAGATAGTTAGAAAAAAAATATTAGATGGAGAGAAGAGAATTGATGGCAGAGACACCACTACTGTGAGACCTATAGATGTCCGTGTTGGTGTTCTTCCTCGTACACATGGCTCAGCGCTATTTACTAGAGGAGAAACTCAGGCTTTAGTTGTCACAACTCTAGGTACTGAAAAGGATGCGCAGATGATCGATTCACTCAATGGCAAAATAGATGATACTTTTATTTTTCATTACAATTTCCCACCATATTCAGTAGGTGAGATAGGATTCTCTGGTTCACCAAAAAGGAGAGAGATTGGTCACGGCAAACTAGCAAAAAGAGGTGTGCAAGCAGTTGTTCCTAAAGTAGAGGATTTTCCATATACGATTAGAGTTGTCTCTGAAATTATGGAGTCCAATGGCTCTAGTTCTATGGCATCCGTTTGTGGATCAAGCTTATCAATGATGGATGCAGGAGTACCCTTATCAGCACCAGTAGCTGGTATAGCTATGGGTTTGGTGAAAGAAGAAGATAACTTTGTTGTGTTAACAGACATACTCGGAGATGAAGATCATCTTGGTGATATGGACTTCAAAGTAGCAGGAACAGCTAGTGGCGTTAATGCCCTACAAATGGATATTAAAGTAGATGGTATTACATCAGAAATTATGTCACAAGCACTAGATCAAGCTAAACATGCTAGACTACATATTTTAGAAGAAATGAATAAAGTTATTAGCACACCAAGAGAAGAGACATCTAAATATGCCCCAAGATACACAACAATGAAAGTAGACCAATCTAAAATAGCTGCTGTTATAGGCAAAGGTGGAGCAACAATAAAATCAATTGTTGAGAAAACTGGTGCAGTAATTGACATTAATGATGATGGAGTAATTAAAATAGCAGCAACTGATGAAAAAATTGGTAACGCAGCAAAAGAGATGATAGAAGAAATTACTCAAGGCCCGCAAGTTAATAAAACATACGAAGGCAAAGTTGTGAAAATAATGGATTTTGGTGCTTTTGTTAGCATTACACCTAATCAAGATGGATTAGTACACATATCTCAAATAAGTCAGAACCGTGTAAATAATGTAAGTGATGTTTTATCAGAGGGTGATATGGTTAGAGTAAAAGTACTCGAGGTAGATAAGCAAGGGAGAGTGAAGTTAACAATGAAGGACGCGGAATAGAATTCAAAATTTAAACTATTTTTTTTAACTGTTCTATAATAGACTCATTTTCAAGCGTTGATGTGTCACTAGTAATATCCTCACCCCTAGCAAGATTTCTTAACAACCGTCTCATAATTTTACCTGATCTAGTTTTTGGTAAAGAATCAGAAAAAGATATTCTTTCAGGTTTTGCAATAGAACCAATTTTTAGAGACACCCACTGTCGTAAATCATCTGCTAATTCACTTTTATTTTTTGAACTTTGTTTTAGCGAGATAAATGCTTGAATAGCCTCTCCTTTAATTTCATGTTTGTAACTCACCACTGCAGCCTCAGCGACTAATCTATGGGAAACTAATGCTGACTCTATTTCCATAGTCCCCAGTCTATGTCCAGAGACATTAACAACGTCATCAGATCTACCCATAATCCATATATTTCCATCTTCATCATATCTTGCGGTATCTCCTGTTACATAATATTTAGAAGAGTATTTAGACCAGTATGTCTCAACGTATCTATCTTTATCACCCCATATTCCAGCTAACATTGACGGCCAAGGTTGTCTGATTACTAGATCGCCTCCTTGATTTGGATCTCTTAATTCTTCGCCGTTTATA
The DNA here is from genome assembly GCA_913043035.1 of uncultured Gammaproteobacteria bacterium. GTDB lineage: Bacteria > Pseudomonadota > Gammaproteobacteria. The sequence goes on from CAJWMM010000009.1 coordinate 5,297, forward strand.
TCTACAATAGCCACATCTATACCAGGCAGAGGTTTAGTACATGTGCCAGGAATAAGTGAATTAATACTCGGTATTGGAGCAATCATGTTTGCCCCAGTTTCCGTTTGCCACCATGTATCAACTATCGGACATAGGCTTTTACCGACTGTCTCGAAATACCACATCCAAGCCTTAGGGTTAATGGGTTCTCCAACAGTACCAAGAATTCTCAGAGATTCAAGATTATAATTACTTGGATCATTTTCACCAACTTTCATAAGGGTTCTTAGTGCTGTTGGAGCAGTGTAGAAGATCGAGACATTGTTCTCTTGTATAATTTCCCAAAAACGATTTGAATGAGGATACAGTGGCGCGCCATCATATATCAAAATTGTTGCACCGCAAGCTAAAGGACCATATACAACATAACTATGCCCAGTAATCCATCCTATATCTGCGGTGCACCAAAAAATATCCTGATCTTTAAGATCAAAAACCCATTTATTGGTAATTATACAATTAAGAAGGTAACCACCGGATGTATGCATTATGCCTTTCGGCTTTCCCGTTGAACCGGATGTATACAGTATAAATAATAATTCATCAGAACTCATTGATACAGGATCAATGTATTTTTCCTCCCTAGGCAGTATCTCACTCCACAATACATCTTTTGTTTTTTTACTAGATAATGCATCATGATTCTCATAAACAATCACATTATCAACAAATTCACAATCCACTTTTATTGCATCATCAACAATTTCTTTTGAGTTAATAATTTTTCCAGATCTCATGTACGCATCAACAGTTATAATTGCTTTAGCTTTACAATCTATAATACGATCTCTAAGTGCAATTGATGAAAAACCTGCGAATACGACTGAATGAATCAAACCTAGCCTAGCGCAGGATAACATTGCAACTATAGATTCAGGTATAGTAGGCATGTATATAATTACTCTATCACCTGAGGTTAAACCTAATTTTCTAAGTGCATAAGAAAATTTATTAATATAAATATAAAGATCTGAATATGATAAGACTTTTCTCTTATTATTTTCTGAGATATGGATTATCGCAGATTTATTTTTGCTGATATGACGATCTACACAATTTTTAGAAACATTTAATTTGCCATCACTAAACCACTTATAAAAAGGAGCTTTTCCTGATATTACGTCATTAAAGCTCTTATCCCAAAGGATATTTGACTTTGCAAGGTCAGACCAAGTTTTATTTCTGTTATTTTTGAATTGTTTTGTAAGACGTAATAAATCTTTTTTAGTAAAATTAGCATCTTTCGTATGATCCTCTCTAGGAGAGAAAGATCTTTTTTCATCAAGATTAGATTCAATAATGGACATTACTTCATCAATCTATTTGTGATTTCTCTAGTTTTTCATGCCTTTCTTGTGCTTCTATGCATAGAGTAGCTATTGGTCTAGCTTCAAGCCTCTTAATCCCAATAGGCTCTCCAGTATCCTCACAGAATCCATAGAGACCATCGTCAACTCTTTGAAGTGCTTGATCAATTTTAATAATGAGTTTTCTCTCACGATCTCTTGTTCTCAGTTCCAATCTAAACTCCTCCTCTTGTGTAGCAGCATCATTAGGATCTGATAATTTAGTAGAATCTTTCTTCATGTGTTCTACAGTTTTTTCAGCTTCACGCATCAGCAAATTCTTCCAATCTAAAAGAATCCCTTTAAAATGTTCAATTTGCCTTGGACTCATGTATTCTTCTCCTTTTGAGGGCTTATATGGCTTAAAATCTAGGAATTTCGATAGGTCTTTTTTCATAATTATATAGTAAGTAATTATTCTGCATCTATGTAGGTTGGATATCAAGAATTTTTTTATTCAATTTCAATATTCTTAACTGTAATCATGCCATCTGAGAACTGTATCGAATCAACGGTTTTGCTCTTAAAACTACTGGTAGATTTAATTATTTTGCTGTCTTTTGACCTGATAATACTGAACCCACGTTTTAAATTAAGTGATGGGTTATATGAAGATATCATTTTTATCATGTTATTAATATCTGATGCTTTTCTTTTAAGAAGAGATTTTCTTTTTTCAATCATATTTTTTTTTGAGTCTAACACGGACTTTTTAAATAATCTGATAGCTTGATTAAGATTTCTAGAATTAGAACTTAGACGTGATTTTGATACTTCTAACTTATAGTAGATCTCATCAATTTTAGCTTTGAGTGTAATTCTCAGTATTTTCTCTAGACGTTTTCTTTCTTCAATATTATTTTTGATAATCTGTTTAGGGTTAAATTGTTTTATTAGTAATAATCTATTGTCTGTTTGATTATTATATTCTTTTATCCTGTTGGCACATTTGTCTAAAAGACTAGATGTAAAAATATTTATAGAATTTATGATATCATCTATGTTCGGCGTCACGTATTCAGCAGCAGCAGTTGGCGTTGGAGTTGATTTATCAGATGCATAATCAGCAAGAGTAATATCAGGTTCATGGCCTATTCCGGTCACAACAGGTATCCGAGAATTACTAATTGCCCTAATAAGAGTTTCATCATTAAATGGCATCAAATCGAAAAAACTTCCTCCACCTCTAACAATCAATATGACATTTGAAATATTATCTTCGTTCGCTTTTTGTATCTGTTTAACAAGGCTTTTTGACGCTGATTCACCTTGAACAATAGACGGATAAAGCAAGATATTCGAGATAGGAAACCTTCTATTAATAGCTGATTGAACATCATGTATTACTGCACCTTGTTCTGATGTTATAACTCCTATATTTTCAGGATATAGTGGTATCTCTCGCATATTATCAAATACGCCTTCTTGAGCTAATTTCTTTTTAAGTTGTTCAATCCTTTGTCTCAGCGCCCCTTCACCAAAAATCTCAATGTTATTGATCTTAACTTGTAATCTCCCTGATCCATCATAGAAATCAACTTTTCCTGTCACTATTACTTCTTGCCCGCTATATTCTTGTAGTTCAATACCTGAAAAATTTTCCCAACCAAGAATTACGCAAGCAATTTGATACTGTTTATCATCAGATTTCTCCAGCAATTGACAGTATTGACTACCATTTGAATATTTTTTTGGTGGTTGCAACTCACCTTTAATCAAAATAGCATCTTCAAATAGCTGTTCAACAGCATCACTAATTTTGGTATTTACTTCTCTGATACTGTATATTTTCATGATAAATTCTATATATTATGTTTAACATAATAGCTTTAATGTGTACAATATAGAATGGTAGACATCAAAAATTCAAAAGAGTCGAGCTATCTAAATCCTCTTGAACAAGGAATTGCTTTTGATGATGTCCTTCTTGTACCTCAATATTCAGAAATACTTCCCTCAAGTGTGAATTTAATCACCAATCTCACACCCAGGATTGAACTTAAGACACCAATACTCTCGGCGGCTATGGATACAGTTACCGAGGCTGAGATGGCTATTTCATTGGCTAGCGAGGGAGGAATGGGAGTGATTCATAAAAACATGTCTATTGATGAGCAATCAAGACAAATTAGAAGGGTAAAAAAATTCGAAAGTGGCGTAATTAACGATCCTATTACAGCACACCCCGATATGACAGTCGGTGAAATCTATAAAATAACCAAAAAATATGGCATATCTGGTGTACCAGTTGTGGACAAGGGCAAACTTGTTGGAATAGTTACAAACCGTGATTTAAGGTTTGTAGATGATCTTAACCTAAAAATATCGATGATTATGACAGTAAAAAATAAGTTGGTAACAGTAGGTGAGAATTATACTAAAACTGAGGTAATTTCTGCGCTTAAAGAGAATAGAATTGAAAAATTATTAATTACAAATTCTAAATTTGAGCTGAAAGGAATGATTACTTTTAAAGATATTCAAAAATCTACGACCTTTCCGAACGCCTCTAAAGATTCAAAAGGTCGATTGATCGTTGGTGGTGCAATAGGTACGAATAAAGAATCATTAGAGCGTGCTGAAGAATTAATTTTACAAGGCGCAGATGTTATAGTCATAGATACTGCTCACGGTCACTCCAAATTAGTTATTGATACTCTAGAGCATTTGAGAGATAAGTATCCTGAACAACAAATTATCGCTGGTAACATAGCTACACAGCAAGCTGCAGAGGATCTAATTACAGCTGGTGCAAGCGCTCTAAAAGTAGGTATAGGACCTGGGTCAATATGTACTACTCGCATTGTTGCTGGCGTAGGCGTTCCTCAACTTACAGCTATTATTAATGTTGCTAGAGTTGCCAAAAAGAAAAAAATACCTTTAATTGCAGATGGCGGGATAAGATATTCAGGAGATATTGCTAAAGCTATCGCTGCTGGCGCAGATTGTGTTATGTTGGGAGGTCTATTAGCTGGTACTGATGAAGCACCCGGTGATGTAGAGATGTTTGAAGGAAGAACTTACAAATCCTACAGAGGCATGGGTTCAATTGGTGCGATGCAAAAGGGTTCCAAAGATAGATATAATCAAGAAGGTGAGAAGATAGTATCAAAATTAGTTCCTGAGGGAATAGAAGGAAGAGTCCCATATAAGGGAACAATGAAGACAATACTCCATCAACTTCTAGGAGGGCTAAAATCTAGCATGGGCTATGTGGGGTGTAATAGCATTAGTAAAATGAAAACGAGCACAACTTTTATAAAAATTAGCACCTCTGCAAAGCAAGAGAGCCATATTCATGATGTAGATATTGTGAAAGAACCTCCGAATTATCAACCAAGGTAATAATTTGAGCCAATCAACTGAAAGTATATTAATAATTGATTTTGGTTCACAGTACACTCAACTAATCGCAAGAAGAATTCGTGAGTTAGGTGTCTATAGTATAATAAAGACAAACAACATCAGTCTGAAGGAATTAAAACAATTAAAACCTAAGGGGGTTATTCTATCGGGCGGACCAGAATCAGTCCATAAATCTACCAAACTTTCAATGCCAAAACATCTATTAGATTATAATATTCCTATTTTGGGTATTTGTTATGGTATGCAATTACTCGCAGATTACTTTGGTGGTAAGATTTCACAATCATCAAAAAAAGAATTCGGTCCATCCAGTTTTACAAAAGTAAAAAACTCGAAATTATTTAGAGGTAAGGATATACCAAAGGAATTTAATGTTTGGATGAGCCATTCTGATAAGGTAATTAAACTTCCCAGAAATTTTGAAGTAATAGGAAGTTCCGTTAATAGTAATATCTCAGCATTTTCATGCGATAAACTTAATATTTTTGGACTACAGTTTCATCCAGAGGTAACTCATACGGATCACGGAAGAAAGATTCTAGATAATTTTTGTATCAAAATATGTAGTTGTAGAAAAAGTTGGACTACTAAAAATAAAATACAAGAGATAATCTTAGATATTAAAGACAAAGTAGGAAATGAGAGAGTGCTTCTAGCATTATCAGGAGGAGTTGACTCTTCAGTTGTTGCTGCTCTCATCAAGCGAGCAGTTGGAAAAAATTTATACTGTATGTTTATCAATACTGGATTGCTAAGGAAAAATGAAGAACGCGATGTTGAAGCCACAATTAAAAAATCACTTAAAGTAAACTTAGTTGTGATTAATGCTGAGAAAAAATTTCTTAAGAATCTTAAAGGTATCACTGACCCAGAAGCAAAAAGAAAGATTATTGGTGAGACATTCATAAGGATTTTTGAAAAAGAATCAAAAAAACTTAAAAAAATTAATTTTTTAGCACAAGGCACAATCTATCCTGATGTTATAGAATCATCATCTACTAAATCAAAATCTGATGTAATTAAATCGCATCATAATGTTGGTGGATTACCAAAAAAATTTAATTTTTATCTTATTGAGCCTATAAGAAAATTATTTAAAGATGAAGTTAGAAAAATAGGAAAAGAACTCTCAATCCCAGATTATCTTATTGATAGGCATCCTTTTCCTGGTCCAGGATTAGCAGTAAGAATTATAGGCGAGGTCACGCAAGAGAAAATCTCTATTTTGAGAGAAGTTGACCATATTTTTATTAATGAAATTAAGAATGCTGGTTTCTATAACAAAATTAGTCAGGCCTTGGCAGTGTTTCTCCCAATTAAGTCCGTTGGAGTGATGGGAGATCAGCGAAAGTACAATTATGTTGTTGCTATTCGAGCAGTTAAAACTTCAGACTTTATGACAGCAAATATTTCTGAGATACCATACAAGATGCTTAATATGATATCAACTAGAATCGTCAATGAAGTGCCCAAAGTAGCAAGAGTTGTATATGATATCACCAATAAACCCCCAGGCACTATTGAGTGGGAATGAACATTTAGTCAATATCCATCTAGCTAAGCGGAATAAATATTCAAACATCTTTAAGTTAATCACCCTTAGAATAATTGCTAACTATTTGTTTGAATGATTGCAACTTTAGAGCGGAAAGCTTATAATGAGAACTTTAAGAGAACTTTATGCTTACAAGAAAACAGCAACAAACTTACGATTTTATTACTAAATATTGCAAAAAGTTTGGTGAACCACCTTTGTTGCGTCAAATAGCTGAAGGAATAGGGATTAAATCAAAAGGTGTTGCTCATCGTTATGTTGAAGCTTTGGTCAAGGAAAGAAAGATTAAAAAACTCGCTTATAGACACAGAGGTAATACAATTAATCACAAGAAAACTTTAAATGGTTTGAGGATTAAAAGCTTTGGGAAGATTGTTGCTGGAAGCCCAATTGATGCTGTTTCTGATAAGGATATTATTGAGCTTGATCATATATTTTCTAATGAAAAATGCTTTGCTCTAAAAGTTCAGGGAAATTCAATGGTAGAAGCAGGAATTAATGACGGTGATTGGGTAATTGTGGAAAAACAAAACAAACCAATAGCATCAAAAATCATGGTTATTCTTATTGATAATCAAGATGTGACTTTAAAATATGTTAAACAAGTCGATCCAGAAACTATAAAATTACTGCCCGCAAATAAGGATCTTACGCCAAAAACCTATAATATTTCTCGAATATCAATACAAGGAGTCATTGTAGGACAAATAAGAGTATATTAGTTTAGATATTTTTGTATGAATTGGAAAAAAATAATTTTACATGTCGATATGAATGCATTTTTCGCATCAATTGAGCAAAGAGATAATTTGGAATTACAAGGAAAGCCTGTTGCGGTAACAAATGGAAAACATGGGTCATGTATAATAACTTGTTCATATGAGGCAAGAGCATTTGGTATTAAAACAGGTATGAGATTTTCTGATGCTAAACTACTTTGTCCTAAAATTATTCGAAAACCATCTAATCCAAAAAAATATGCTGAAACTTCTTCACACATCATGGAAATATTACAAAATATTTCACCAGATGTAGAAATATTTTCTGTTGATGAAGCATTTATTGACCTAACAAACTGTAAAAAAATCTATAGTTCACCATTAGATGTAGCATGTCTCATAAAAGATAGAATTTATAGTAATGTATGTTTACCATGTTCAATTGGAATATCGGAAAATAAGTCAATGGCAAAGTTTGCTGCTAAGTTAAAAAAACCAGATGGCATTACTATATTAAATGCTAGAAAAGCCAAAGAAGCTTTAGAGAACTATTTAGTGACTGAGTTATGTGGAGTTTCTAAAGGTATCCAAAAATTTTTAAATATTCATAATGTGTATAAATGTGGTGACATGAAAAAAATTCCAATAAGCATATTAGGGAACAAGTATGGAAATGTTGGAAAAAAAATTTGGTTAATGGCACAAGGTCTTGACTATGATTCATTAAAAAAAGAAAATAAGCCACCCAAATCTTTTGGTCATGGAAAAGTTACAATTCCTGGATTAAAAGACATACATTTAATAAAAAAAATATTCCGTCATATGTGTGAAAAAGTTGCTAAACGAATGAGGGTTAATAATTTTGAAAGCAATAAATATATTATAGGATTTAAAACTTGGGATGGCTGGTATGTTAAAAAATTTCAATTAGCTTATTATACTAATAACGGTTCAACTATTTATAAACTAGCTGAACTTATAATTTCTAAAATCGACTATAGTATGGGAATTAATCAAGTTCAAGTAACTGCTAGTAATCCTAAAATATTAGATCTACAGCATGATATTTTTGGTAATAGATTGAATTCTAAAGAGCAAATGCTTGATAATGCTCTGGACGCAATTCACCATAAATTTGTTAACGTTAAGATTGGACCTGCTAGATTATTAGGGGAAATCAGTTCCCCAGATGTCATCTCGCCATCTTGGAGGCCTAATGGATGGAAGCGATCGGTTTAAATAAAAAAAAGGCCGAAGGGGGTAGAATCGGCCTTTAGTATAAAGGGGTGGAGATAT
>CAJWMM010000010.1 GCA_913043035.1 uncultured Gammaproteobacteria bacterium
TGAAATAATAATTTCCCTAAGAGAAACAGTCTCTCTTACTTCATTTGGTATTTCGATGCCAATGGATGAAGTGCCAGGAATATTATCGACAACCCTTAAGCTAGTAACCGACATTGTTCTCGCTAAATCTTTTGATAAATTAATAATTTGATTTACCTTAATACCTTTTGCTGGATTAATTTCAAATAGTGTGACAACTGGCCCAGGCTTAACAGCCACTACTTCGACTTGGATATTAAAGTCATTTAGATTATTCTCGAGCATCCTAGACATGAGCTCCAGAGAAGAATCATCATATGATGTTGAGTCTGTTTTGTGATCGACCAAAAATTCTAAAAGTGGGAGCTCGGATTGTTTGTTTCCCTCAAATAGCTCTTGTTGTTTCTCTTTGAATTCTCTTTTACTGACATGTTTTTTATTAGCAGGCATATCTACTGAGATAATATTTTTTTTCCTAAGCACATCTTTGTTATCATCAACTAAAATTTTTCTCTTCTGCATCGATAGATTAATCTTTTCATATACCAACCTAAGATTAAACTTAGACTTAAGATATAAGTATCTAATTATACTTGTTACTCTCTCGTAAATCTTCCTAACTGGGATATTAAAATATTTTACTAGCGAATAACTCAAAAGAATCAAGGATATTATGATTGAGCCAGCATAACTTACATAGCTATATGCGTTGTTAAACAGATATAGACCGAGATAGCCACCATACGTATATGACTTTTTACTGTGTAAAACATTATTATACTCATATGCGGATACTAAAATGCATAAAGTTGAAATAATTACTAATAGTAAAAGTATATCTAATGATTTTCTCTGTTGTTGGAATGAGAAATTTCTATAATGATGGTTTATCAGTATATAGATAAGCAATAATGGAAGAATATATGCAACTATGCCAAATACCTGAAAAACAAGAAAAGAAATGTATGCGCCAACTATCCCAATATAATTATTTACTTGGGAGGCAAGTCCTGAATTCAGAAAACTAGGGTCAGTAGGATCATGACTATAAATTGATAGCAAAAACAATGCAGAGAAAAGTAGGCTAATGAAACTATAAGTTTCTTTTTTAAAATCTGATAACTTGCTACCGGCAAGTTTTTTGTTTCTTCTGACTTGAGCCAAATAAGCCTCGTTTTCTTTTATTTTAATACAATAAAAACCTTTTTTCTATGGACAATATATAGTTAAAGTTTCTCTATTGTGAAAGAATCTGGTTTAATATAGGATATACTGCATGGAAAAAAAACATTCTTCTCTTTTAATACTTGGTTCAGGACCAGCTGGATACACCGCTGCAGTGTATGCTGCTAGAGCCAATCTTAAGCCTACTTTAATTACTGGAATAGAACTTGGTGGTCAACTTACTACGACAACTGATGTTGAAAACTGGCCCGGTGATCCAAATGATCTACAAGGACCTGATCTCATGGAGAGAATGAAAGCACACGCAGAAAAATTTAATACAGAAATCGTATTTGATCATATCAAATCAGCAAATTTATCAGAGAGACCATTCTCTCTACTGGGCGATAACACTACATATACGGCAGATGCATTGATCATTGCAACAGGCGCAAGTGCAAAATATCTTGGTTTAGAGTCAGAAAAAACGTATCTTGGTAAAGGGGTTTCAGCCTGCGCTACATGTGATGGTTTTTTTTACAAAGGTTTGGACGTAGTAGTTATTGGTGGTGGCAACACTGCGGTAGAAGAAGCATTATATCTTGCTAATATAGCTTCAAAAGTAACTCTCATCCATAGAAGGGATAAATTGAGAGCTGAGGCAATGCTAGTCGATAAATTAAATCAGAAAGTTGACGATGGAAAAATCGAGATAATTTGGAATGCAACTCTTTGTAACGTATTAGGTGATAAAACAAAAGTTACTGGTGTAGAGCTAAATATTAAAGATTCTATTGATAAAAAAACAATAGATTGTTCGGGCGTTTTTATTGCAATAGGTCATCAACCAAATACATCACTCTTTAGTGAATATTTAGATATGGATACTAGCGGTTATCTCAAAATAAGCGGAGGAAGCCAAGGTAATTCTACTGAGACGAGTGTTAAAGGTGTTTTTGCTGCTGGAGATGTTTCAGATTCGATCTATAGACAAGCTATTACGTCAGCTGGCTCCGGGTGTATGGCTGCTTTAGATGCAGAGAAATATTTAGATAAATAACTCTAGCCAACGATATGTAACAATATTACAACTGCAAGAATAACTGTTAAGACGGCAACTGTCGCAATTACGAGTACACTAATCAATTGATACTCTGGCGGTATTTTTCGATAGATGAGATACAAACCTACAATTGATGCAATTAGAATTAAAATAGTCCTTATCATTTAATCTTATCCTCTAAGAATTTTTTTATCATCATAACATCATTTTCCAAGATGACGTAATAATCATCAAGCTCCATCATACTTTTCACTTTCAATGGTATATAATCATTATTCCCAATAATTTCAGACACAGTATCATTAAACTTCGCAGGGTGAGCAGTTGCCAAAAATACTTTTATATCGAATTCTTCTTCACATTTTTGTGCAGATTTTATGCCTACAGCGGTATGTGGATCTATTACAACATTATAGTCTCTATAGTAGTTGTAGATAATTTCCTTTACTTCATCTTGAGATACAGAGTGTGATGTAAACACGTCTTGCATCTTCCTCACGATCTCTTTTGATAACTCATACTGACGATTAGAATTTAATTTTGACATTAGCTCTCTTACTAGTTCAGTGTCATCTGTTATATCAAAAAGTAATCTCTCAAAATTACTAGAAATCTGAATATCAATACTAGGCGATGATGTTGTTTTAACATCTCGTAAATCATGGATACCTGTATTAAGAGTTCTTGTCAATATATCATTTTCATTCGTTGCAATATTTAATTTAGAGATCTTTAGTCCCATTTTCATAGAAATATAACCAGCAAGTATATCTCCAAAATTACCTGTAGGAACAGAAAACATAACACTTTTATTACCAGAATCTAATCTACTCATCGCATAAAAATAATAGACTGTTTGACACATAATTCTAGCCCAGTTAATAGAGTTAATTGCTGTTAAATTATTGTCTTTTTTAAATCGTATATCAGAGAAAATTGTTTTTATAATACTCTGGCAATCATCAAAAGTGCCTTTGATAGCAATATTGTATACATTCTCTGATTTTACAGTTGTCATGAATTTTTTTTGTACTTCAGAAATTTTATTATATGGATGGAGAATAAAAATATTTGAGTTATCTATATTCTTAAAACCTTCTATTGCAGCAGCGCCTGTATCACCAGAAGTCGCACCAAGGATGTTAATTTGTCTTTGTTTTCTTGATAAATATAAATTCATAATATTACCGATAAATTGCATAGCTACATCTTTAAATGCAAATGTTGGTCCATGAAATAATTCAAGTAGATAGTTATTTTGATCAAATTTTCTTAATGGAGTTATCTCTGGATTTGTAAACGTTGAATAAGAGTGGTTTATTATGTTGGTTAGGTCTTGAGATGATATAGAATCGTCTAAAAAAACACTAATTACATCGTGAGCTATTTCATTATAACTTTTTTCTTCAAATGAGTTAATTTGTTCATCTGATAATGTCGGCCATTTTTCAGGTACATATAAACCCCCATCAGCTGCTAGCCCTTCAAAGATTACATCATTAAACTTAAGGGTGTCTGAGTCACCTCTTGTGCTAATGTAGTTTATTGATTTACCCATCGCTACTTAAAATTCTAATTGCATATACTTTATCTTTTGTATTTTTCATTTTCTCAATATTTTTGATGACATCTTGCATTAATAGATCTTTCACATTATTTGTGATTATGACTATTGGTATTGGAGAATTTGCATCTGTAGGCTCGTGTTGTGTTACCGCTTCGATGCTAATTTTTTTTTCAGCGAGTTTATTAGTAATTTCTGCCATGACCCCAGGAACATCATCTGCAGATATTCTAAGATAATATTGAGAGTTTGTATTATCTAAGGATTCAATTTTATAACTTTTTTGTCCCACAGTTTCTATCATCTGAGCATATGATGAAGTTGAATGATTAATATGATTGATTGCACTTACCAGATCGGATACAACTGCGGATGCTGTTGCATTCCCTCCTGCTCCATGACCATATAACATAGTCTGTCCAAATCTTTCACCTTTGACAATAATTGCATTCATTTCATCAGGGACTTGAGAAAAAATATTGGTACTAGAGACTAATACAGGATGAACGCTAGCATGCACCACCTCATCAGAAATTTCTGTAATACCTACATGCTTAATAATATACCCAAGTTCTTTAGCGTAACTTATATCCATATTAGTGATAGACTCTATCCCCTCTACATTAGTTTGATCCAACGGAGGCTTAATGCCAAAGGCAAGTGCAGCTAATATTGAAATTTTATGTGCAGCATCCATTCCATTTATATCGAAAGACGAATCTGCTTCTGCAAAACCCAGCTTTTGTGCCTCTTTAAGTGCTGATTGAAGGTCGCAATTACTATTAGACATTTTGTGTAAAATAAAATTACTTGTTCCGTTAATAATTCCCACTATAGAAATTACTTTTTCATTAGAGAAGCTACTTGAGATCGTCTGAATAATAGGGATTGCTCCTGCAACTGATGCCTCAAAACCAATAAATGTATTATGTTTAGTGGCTAGTTCAAAAAGTTCTTTGCCGTGTTTTGCGATTAGCGCCTTATTAGCCGTAATTACCTGTTTTTTATTAATGATTGATTGTTTTAATATATTATATGATAAATCTACATTACCGATCAGCTCGACAACGATATCTAGATCCTCGATGTCAATAAGGCTCATCGGATCTTCTGAAATTTGAATACCAGTTTTGTGCTTTTTATTTTTGATCGATCTGTCAGCTATTGCCGCAATTTCAAAGTCAGTTCCAATTTTTTTTTTGATAAGATTATAAGATTCGTCAATGTGTTCAACAAAACTTCTACCAACAGTACCTAACCCGCATAATCCAATTTTTATCATAGCTATACCAAACCAACTGAGATATTATATACTATCATTAATTAAAGTTAATTCACATCATGGACCTTACATTACAGAAAAATTCATCGGATAAAATTATCAAAAACTATGAAAATCATATGATTTACATCGATAAAGATCAATATGACTTTAATATTTTTGTCTCAAAAGATTTCGTAACCAAATGGCTTATATCAGACATAAATAAAATTGTAATAAATGACCTTGATAACATAATCAGATTCAATCCAGAAATAATAATAATAGGAACAGGTCTTGATCCTATTCTTCCTAAAATAGAGATAATAACTAAATTGCATGACAAAAATATTGGCATTGAATTTATGAGCACTGAAGCTGCTTGTAAAACATTTAATGTATTGCTGCAAGAAGATCGTAATGTTATAGCTGGCCTAATTGTATAGGTTAATAATTATGTAAACTATAATTATCACAGAGGCTATGTACAAAAAATATCTATTAAGATATTCCAATATTACTACTCCATGCGCTTTAGTAATATATGCTACCAAGTAGAACCTAAGAGCTCTCCCTATAAGTGAAAACACTAAAAATAAAATGAAATCGACTGATAAAAAACCAGCTGTTATTGTGAACAGCTTATATGGCAAAGGTGTAAAACTTGCAATTAAAATAATCAGTGCTCCATGTAAGTAGAACAAGTTCTTTACATCATTAAATTCTGATACGTAATTGAGATCTTCAATAATAGGATAAACCTCCATGAATAGAAAGCTACCAAGAAAGAATCCGACTACTCCACCTATAACAGAGGCAACAGTCGTGATGAGTGCTAGGATTTTCCATTCAGATGGCTTTGAGTAGCACATTGGTATCAATAAAACATCAGTAGGTATTGGAAAGAAAATAGATTCTATAAAACTTACGAAAGATAATAAACCTCTTGATTGGAAAGTAATAATTTTCTGGATTATCTCTTTATACACTATACCTTACCTTCAAGCATAGGAACAAAACGGACATCATCTATGTCTTTTTTATGAATACCATTTTTAGTTTTCTTTAATCTATATAGTTTTTGTGATCCATCAACATGAAGTGGAAGAATCATCCTACCATTTTCGTTAAGTTGGTCTAATAATTTATCAGGCACTTTCACTGGTGCTGCAGTTAATATTATTGCGTCAAAGTAATTTTGCTCAGAGTAACCCTCATGTCCATCACCGTGTATTAAAGTAATGTTTTTTAAATTTAAAGATGCTAGAGTTTTCTTAGCACGTACGTGCAAAGCCTCTATTCTTTCTATGGAAACAACAGAATCAAATAGTGATGATAATATTGCAGTTTGATAGCCACAACCAGTGCCTATTTCAAGAACAGATCCCATATTATCTCTTTCATATATTATTTCGGACATTTTTGCGACAATATAAGGAGAAGAAATAGTCTGATTACATCCAATAGGTAAGGCATCTTGATCATAAGCTCTTGTCCTAAGTGCAGGTTCGATAAAAATTTCCCTAGGTAATGTTGCTAGTATTTCCAAAATCAGTTCATTCTTTATTCCCTGATGTCTTAGAGAATCAATAAATTTACTCCTGAAATTTTTATTATTTTTCATATTTTTTGAGTGACTTGATTATTTTATGATCTGTCATATCTATACTAATTGGTGTTATGGAAATATACCTTTCTTGTATTGCAAAAAAGTCAGATCCTGCTACGGGTGGAAAAGATAGACCAGCATCACCAATGCGCCAGAATGGTACTTTATTCTTGACAATTTTTTTAGCATTTTTTGACACTCTTCTGGAGCCAAGTCTGGTGATTCTAACTCCTCTAATTTTCTTAAATGCTACATCTGGTATATTTATATTTAAAATTATATTATTAATTTTGACTCCTATAAATTTTGGTAAAAATAGATCTAGTTTTTCTACAAGATCATTTAAATATTTGGGCTCCCGGTTATTAATAGAAATAGCAATTGGTAGGTACTGACAAAATCTCCCCTCAATGGCAGCAGCGACAGTACCTGAATATACAACATCATCACCCATGTTACTCCCAAAGTTGATGCCTGAAATTACTTGATGAATTTTATTTTTCAAAAGTCCTCTAGTTGCAATGTGGACCGAGTCAGCAGCTGTTCCGTTAACACTATAGTGTGCGATATTATATTTTTTTACTCTCAAATTTTTTGTTACAGATAGTGAACTACTACAGGCGCTTACATTTTTAGTGGGCGCAACAATTGTAGTATTTGCATAGTTTTCGAGATAATCTCTAAGAGACTTTATTCCTGGAGCTCTGTAGCCATCATCATTGGATAGTAGAATTCTCATTATGTCAAAATTAATATAGCAGATATAGTATAATTAGAAAATAAATTATTGAAACTGTATAAAATGAGTGATGACAATAAGAAATTTGAAGATCTTTTCAATGAATCGTTGAATAATATAGACTTTGATGAAGTTTTAAAAGACAAGAGTCAAGTAAAAACTGTAAAAGAGCAAAACGAAGATTTTGAAGAGACGCTAATCAGTCTAGAATCACTAGTGGATATAGATTATCCTGTAGAATTTAGAAAGTCAGGTGTAAGGGATAAAACCTTCAAAGAGCTAAAACATATTAATAGCCAAAAGAGATCATATTCAACAATAGATCTTCATCAATATGAATCTACTTTAGAAGGACTAAATGCATTGAATAGGTTTTTTAAGAATCATAGTAGTGAATTTAAATTTTTAAAAATAATTCATGGCAAAGGTCTACATAATAAGGAATCAAAATCTCCAATGAGAGCAATGGTCAGGAAGTACTTAATGAACACAGATAAAGTTCTAGCATATGTTCCAGCAGAAAAAAATGATGGATATGATGGTGCTACATATGTTCTAATCAAGGATTGATTTAGATTCACTGTCACTCAAGTATCTGAAACACCCCAGCTTAATTTTATCAATAACAATTGAACCATAGGAAATTCTTTTAAGGGATTTTATTTTATACCCCAATCTACTAAAAACTCGCCGAATCTCCCTATTCTTGCCAGTATATAAAGATAATTTATATTTGTTTCTCCTATTTTTACACTCTTGTATTTCAGAAAATTTACCTGTTTCGTTATTACCAATATCAACATTATCAAGCATAATATTTTTATGATTATCAGTGATAATTTTAGATGTCTCAACTAAATAAACTCTCTTTATTTTTGACGATGGGTGCATTAATTTATTCGCTAAAAAACCATTATTTGTAAAAAGTATTAACCCAGACGTAGCTACGTCTAGTCTTCCGACATTTAACCATCTATGATCAATTTTAGGTAAATTCTCAAAGACAGTATTAGTTACTTTAGCAGACTTTCTTGATACAATCTCGCCTATTCTTTTATGGTATGCTATAGCAAGTGTTTTTCTTGATAAGATACTCTCAGTAAATCTAATTTCTTTTCCAAAGACATTTATCACATCATCGTATTTGACTTTATCTCCCAACTTTGCATACTTGCCATTAATTTTAATCTGTTTTGCATCTATGAGTTTTTCGCATTTACGCCGAGATATTAGGCCTATTTCTGTGAGAAATTTTTGAACTCTTAGCATTTTTCTGTTTTGTCGTTGATTATGGTAAAGTAGAAACTATGAAAAAATTAAATATCGCAATAGTTATAGTATCAGATTCAAGGACACTTGGAACAGATAAATCTGGTAAACTTCTAAAAAAATTAATCGAAGAAGCTGGTCACAAAATTATCGATAGGATCATTGTTCCTGATAATGTATATAAAATTCGATCAGTTGTATCTCAGTTGATTGTGAATAAAAAAATAGATGTAATTATATCAAGTGGTGGTACAGGAATTACAGGAACAGATGGGACACCAGAAGCAATAAAGGTTTTGCTTGATAAACAAATAGAGGGTTTTGGAGAACTCTTTAGAATGTTATCTTATGATCAAATAAAAACATCATCGCTACAAACCAGATGTTTAGCAGGAGTTTCTAATTCTACTTTTATTTTTGTTCTCCCAGGGTCTGTACATGCATGCAAGACTGCCTGGGAAGAGATCATCTCACATCAGCTAAATAGTAATACTAAGCCATGCAATTTAGTCATGCTGATGCCACGATTAAAAGAATAATTACACAATTGATTCTTTGATTTCTGGTAACTCGTTAAGAGAACGAAGATTGAAATGATCTAGAAATTTCTTTGTTGTGGCTAATAATTCAGGTTTACCCGGCGTATCTTTATGTCCTACGACACGTATCCACTCAAACTCGATCATATTTCTTATTATTTGTGGATTAACACTTACACCTCGTATGTTCTCAATATCACCCCTTGTCACGGGTTGTCTGTAAGCTATAATAACTAGAGTCTCTAAAAAAGCCTTTGAGAATCTCGATGATATCTGTTTTTCAAGTTTAACTAACCACTCATCATAACCATTTTTTACTTGTATTCTAAATCCACTTGCAACCTCTACAATTTCAAAGGATCTATTTACATAAGATTTGTTAAGAGTTTCAATGGCTTTTTTAATAGTATTTTTTGCAGGTTTATTAGAATCAAATAAATCAACCAACTCCCTCACCGACAATGGGCTCTGACTAACAAGTAATGCGCTTTCAATTATAAGCTCTATGTTTTGTCTTTTACTCATTCTTTTGCCTTTAGATAGATCACTGAGAGCGAATCGTTCTGTATTAAATCAATAATATTCTCTTTTACCAGCTCAAGGATAGCTAGAAATGTTACCACGACTCCCATTTTCCCCTCACTGACATTAAAACAATCTGTGAATACAGTGACCTTATTATTATTTATTAATTCTAATACTTTAGTCATTCTCTCTCTTACAGATAAAACTTCTGTATTAATATTATGAGATGCATTTATCTCAGCTCTCTTCATAACCTCCAAAAAGGCCTGTTCAAGTTCATCTATATTAATTTTAGGTAGCTCTTGTTTCTTCTCAATTTGATTAAAAATTCCTGTAGCAATAAAATTATCTCTATTCAGTCTTGGTATCAAATCGAGTTCCACTGATAAATCTTTATACTTCTGATATTCCATCAGACGTTTTATTAAATCTGCCCTAGGATCATTCTCATCATCATCGTCTATATCATTTGGTATTAACATCCTAGATTTGATCTCAGCTAATGTTGCTGCCATAACAAGATAGTCAGATGCTAACTCAAATTGCATTTTGCGCATCATGTTTATATATTCTATGTATTGATTTGTGATGGGTAGAATTTGGATATCTGTAATATCAATATTCTGTTTTTTTATTAAATAAAGTAATAAGTCTAGAGGTCCCTCGAATTGCTCAAGTATGACTTGCAAAGCATCAGGTGGAATGAATAAATCTTCAGGTATGTCTATGACTTCGACGCCATTTACTTTTATAGTGTACTCAGATAAGTTAATATTCATAGAATCTTTAAACCCATTAGCTTATGAAGCTCAGAAATAGTCACAGTTGATAATGACTTCGCGCGATCAGATCCTTTCTTAAGAACTTCGTTGAGAAAACTTTTATCAGCAATCAACCTTTTAATTTCACTTGACATAGGCTCTATTAAATTAATTAACACATCCGTTAAATCAGATTTGAACTCTGAAATTTCTCTCTCTGCAAATTTTTTAATGACGTCTTCTTTACTCTCACCTGAGGCAGCTGAAAAAATATTTAGTAAGTTTGAAATTTCAGGTCTTTCATCAAGAGCAGAATCAATACTAGGCATTTTCATCGAATCTGTCTTAGATTTTTTGATCTTTGTCTTAATATCATCATTATTATCTGTCATTAATATCCTCGAATAAGAGGATGTATCAGACTTACTCATTTTTTTTGTACCATCTCTTAAACTCATAATTCGTGTGTTTTTATTCATTACAGGCTCGGGTAGTGGAAAAAAATCAATTTCATAATCAACATTGAATTTATGAGCTATATCTCTAGCAAGTTCTAAATGTTGTTTTTGGTCATCTCCGACAGGGACATGTGTAGCTTTATAAAGTAATATATCTGCTGCCATTAATACTGGATATGTATAAAGGCCAACAGATGCATTTTCTCTGTTCTTCCCAGCCTTATCTTTAAATTGAGTCATTCTGTTTAACCAGCCAATTCTCGCTGTGCAGCCTAGCAACCATGCCAATTCAGCATGTTGTGGGACTGAGGATTGATTAAATATAATATTTTTTTCGTAATTTAAACCTGCGGCAATAAATACAGATAAAACATGGTGTATTTGTGATTGTATGATTTTAGGATCTTGCCATACGGTAATGGCATGAAGATCAACTATGGAATAAATGGATTCGTAGTTGTCTTGGTTGTCTACAAACTGAGAGATTGCTCCCAGATAGTTACCTATGTGAATCTCACCTGTTGGTTGTACACCTGAAAAGATTAGCTTTTTATTCATTGTATATTCAATTTTTATTTTATCATAAAGAAGTTCGTTGAATGTATTATTTTAATTTGTTATGTGGATATAATAGTATATGTCGGAAGAAAGAATCAAAAAAATGGAAGAAAAGCTGAAATCTTTATCGCCAAATTATATCAGGATAGAGGACGAAGGCCACCTTCATGTTGGGCATGCTGGCGCAAAAAAAGGTGGTCATTTTAAGTTAATTATAGGTGGACAGTGCTTTGATGATCTCAGTACTATTGAATGTCATAAACTGATATATAAGACTTTAGGCGATCTTATGGTTACAGAGATACATGCTTTATCAATTTCCATCAAGAAAGAGGGTTAGATAAGGAGGTTTCTTCGATATACTATTGCATCCTCCCGTCCTGTTTTATTTCTATAATAGTTTTTTCTAACGCCTATGCTTCTAAAACCAAATTTTTGATATAAGCTTCGAGCAATACTATTGTTTATCCTGACTTCTAAATAGATGTATTCACTTCTGTGGAGTTTGCATTTTTTTATCATCAGATCTAAGAAACTAGAGCCTATTCCTAACCCACGATACTCACAATCAATTGTTAGATTTAGGATGTGACTATCTTGATTTGTAATCTTTGAAATCATATATCCTAGTATATTGTCATTCCCTGCCACATAACAATCATACTTATTCACAAGACAATCTTTAATAACCACATCTGACCATGGAAAATCATATGATCTCTTCTCAATAGCAATGACCTGCTGAAGATCATTATTCGTCATTTCTCTCAGCTCAATTGTATCAATTAATCGAGCAATCATTTTCTTTAATATATTGTAGAGTATATTTAATATCAGCCCACATTTGTTTTTTTTGTAATGGGCTTCTCAGAAGATATGCTGGATGATAAAAAACAATCATAGGTGTATTTGATGGCTGATGATTAAAAATCACCTGTCTAAGTTCACTCATTGATTCGTCAGTACCTAGCATTCTATTCGCAGCTACTTTCCCTAAAAGTATTATGATAGATGGATTTATACTCTGTATCTGTTGATTAAGGTAGTCTGAGCATGATTCAATTTCCTCATGAAATGGATTTCTATTCTGCGGAGGTCTGCATTTAACTGTATTAGTAATATACACATCATCTCTGGTTACACCCATTGAAAAAAGTATCTCATCGAGCAATTTGCCAGCTCTTCCTACAAATGGCTCGCCCATTAAATCTTCATCTTTCCCTGGTGCTTCACCTATAATCATCAACTTAGAGTCAAGATTTCCGCTTCCAAAAACTACTTTATCTCGAGCTGATGCTAGCATACATTTATTACACTCAGATACTTCATTTTGCAAGGTAGCTAGAGAGTTTTTCCCAGGAGAGGATGAAGAGATATTATTTATCGATCGGCTCAACCA
>CAJWMM010000011.1 GCA_913043035.1 uncultured Gammaproteobacteria bacterium
CAGCATCTCCCACACATGCTACAATATTTACATCATCATCTACAACCTTTATATTTGATATTTTCATGAATTAGAGAGACGAAAAGTCACCTAGTTTCATTAGTCTTTCTCTAAATTTCTCTTTAATTTCCTCTGATAGATGTTTTAGGTCTATCGCTCTTTTCATACCTTCGATATTCTTGAGATCAACAAATAAAAGTTGAGATATTTCGAAAATAGACATGCTACCATCCTCACGCTTTGATAGCTCTACTGAGTCACCTATATTTATTTTACCTGGCTCTATTACTCTCATATATGATCCAAGAAGACCGCTTTGTGAGAATAGTTTTGGAAACTCTCTACTATTCATTTTTATCCCAACTTTATAACAAGGTATTCTCGGTTGTGAAATTTGAAGGAGGGTGGTGCCTATTTTGTATTCATCACCAATATGTACATCTTTCTCATCAAAGTTGTCTATAGTAAGGTTCTCTCCAACTAATCCAAATTCTTCATAGGATTTTTTCATGACATCAGACCAATGTAAGTAATGGGTATGAGAGTATGCATAAACAGCTTTATCGTACCCACCATGCACTTGCAGATCAGCCTGTCGATCTCCTTCTATACCTAGATGTCCAACTTCAACCTCTTTATCAACAGGTATTTTATAAATGCTTGTGATAAGCTCTTTGCCATTAAAGGTTATTTTTTTGGGCTCGGATATATTGATTGATAAAAGCTTCATAAATATTAAAATACAACATCAAATTAATTTTAAGAATAACTCAAGATGAACACATATACAATTAATTGGATTCTTTTGCTAGTGCTATCTGCGATATGGGGAGGAGCGTTCACCCTTAATAAATATTCTCTGGAAGTCTATACACCGGAAATGATTGTTGCTGGAAGATTGATAATTGGAGCATTACTATTAGTCATTATTTTACTAATTAAAAGGGGATCTATTACTATAAAGTCTGAAGATTGGAAATATTACAGTTTTATGAGTATTGTTGGAATCGTGGCACCTTTTCTTCTAATTTCATATGGGCAAATAGATATTGATAGCTCACTAGCAGGTATATTGATGGCTACAATGCCAATATCAACTTTATTGCTCTCACATATTTTTCTAGATGATGAATTTTTAACGAAAAAAAAGGTGATGGGCTTTGTAATTGCTTTTCTCGGGATTATTATTTTAATAATGCCGGAAATGTTTTTATTACCTAGTGTATCTGATAATATTTTATCAGAATTAATGGTGATGAGTGGTGCAATATTATATTCATGCTCTGCTGTCTACGGGAAAAAGAATAAAGTCACAGGCCCACTTAATGCATCAACTGGAACGATATTTTATTCTGCTGTAATAATGTCAGTATATCTATTCTCATTTGACACACCACTGGAAAGTGAAATTTCCTATCCTCACTTGATCAGTATTCTAATGTTAGGCATTTTTTGCACTGCAGCCGCAACTATCATTTATTTTCAAATACTTCAAACGTCAGGAGCCTCATTTATATCAATTATGAATTACTTAATTCCAATATGGTCCATTTTTTTTGGCGTGATATTCCTAGATGAGGATATTTTTATTAACTACCTCATAGGCTTATTAATTGTAATATATGGGATTAAATTATCTCAAGGCGATTTCAAAAAAGCCTAGACATATGTATGTAAAAGCTTTAGAGATTATATATACTAAAATTATATAAACTTATTTGGAGAAGAATGTATGTCTATCAGAGATAACAGTAAGGTTGACATTGAAGCTGCAACATTTCAGAGAATCTTGAGTCACTTGAGAGATAATCCAAATGTACAGAATATTGATTTGATGAATTTAGCGAATTTTTGTCGAAATTGTATATCTAAATGGTATTCTGAAGAAGCTAAAAAATTTGGTCAGGAAATTGATTATGATTCTGCTCGTGAATTTATTTATGGCATGCCATATGACGAATACAAAAAAAAATATCAAAAACCTGCAACTGAAGAACAACTAAAAAAATTTAATGAGAACAAAAATAAAAACTAAGAAAAATATACAGCTCACTGATGAGGAGTTGCTTCGTTTTAACAAGCATATATTGCTTAACGATATTGATATTGAGGGACAGGCATTACTCAAAGATAAACATGTTATATTAATTGGCTTAGGTGGGCTTGGATCACCTCTCGCGTATTATCTTGCTTCTTCAGGAATAGGTCAAATTACACTTGTAGATGATGACATCATAGACATGACTAATTTGCAGAGACAAATTCTTTATAGTGTAGATGATATCGGCAAGAGAAAAGTGGATATAGCTAAATTAAAGATGCACAAACTTAACCCAGAAATTATTATAAATGTAATTAGTGAACGTCTGATAAGTAATTCTGAAATTAATTACTTTTACGGCACAGATTTAATTATTGATGCTACAGACAATTTTGAAACGAGATCTTTAATAAATAAAATATCGATAGATAATAAAGTGCCACTCATTATGGGGGCTGCTATTAAGTTTAGTGGCCAGATAATTGTTTTCCGCAACGATCTTCCAGATCAGCCATGTTACAATTGTTTGTATGAGAATGTATCAGAGAGTGATGCTTGTGTTGATTCAGGAGTATTTGCAGCTCTAACTGGCGTTGTTGGGTCTATGCAAGCTTCAGAGTGCATTAAGGTGCTTCTTGATATCGGTGAGCGATTAGAGAGTAGGCTTTTAACGATAGATTTAAAGAATAATGATTTTAGGATTATTAAATTAAATAAAGATAAACAATGCAAGGTATGCAATGTCAATAAATGATAGATTAAAAAGACCGCTAGAGTATCTGCGAATATCACTTACGGATAGATGTAATTATCGTTGCTCATATTGTATGCCTAAAGATATATTCAATACAGACTACAAATATCTTAAAAAATCCGAATTACTGACTTTTGAAGAAATATTATCTTTCATTGAAGTTTTAAACACTTTCAATCTGAAGAAAATTCGACTTACTGGTGGTGAGCCTTTACTTAGAAGAAATATAGAAAATTTAATTGTTAAAATAAAAGACTTAGGTATTAATCAAGTTGCACTTACAACTAATGGATCTCTTCTAAGTTTGGATAAAGCTAAACTACTTAAGGAAAATGGATTAGATGGAGTTACAATTAGTCTCGATTCTTTAAAGTGTTCAACAAACAAAAAAATAAATCCTTATTTCAATCTAAGCAAAGTCATTGATTCGATATATATAGCAACTGATATTTTCGGGTTTGCTAAAATAAATGTTGTTATCATGAATAATATTAATTCAAATGAGATATTTGACATTGTCGATAGATTTAAAAATCTTAACGTAGAGATAAGATTTATAGAATTCATGGATGTTGGGGAAACAAATGAATGGAATTTAGATAGCGTCTACTCATCTGAAAGAATTTATAATGATATATCTAAACGTTATTTATTAACTAAATTAAAAGATGAATTAGATTCAACATCTACCAAATGGCAGCTTGAGGATTATACAGCAAAAGTTGGATTTATTTCTTCAATTACACAACCTTTCTGTAGATCTTGTAATAGAGCAAGGCTCTCAGCTGATGGGTTCTTTTATACGTGCCTATTTGCATCTCATGGATATAATGTACTAGAAACATTAAGGAAAAGCTCGAGTACATTAGAGTTACAACACGATATTCAGAACATATGGTCTAAGAGAATAGATCAATACTCTGTTCTTAGAAAAACGAGTAGATATGAAAATGATCGTGAGTCTAAAATTGAAATGTCATATATTGGAGGATAGCAAGTTATGCGCTTACTATTGGATGATAAATTATGATTCTTAGCTTACTCGGTTATATTTTTTACTTCGTGGCAGTTATATCTGGGTATTTAGCTGCATATGAAATTTTGATTCAAGTTTTTCCAGATTATGGAGTATTTCATATAATTATTGGTGGCGTAGTGAGCCTGATGTTTTTTCCAATTATTCCACTCTATCCAGGGATAATGCTTGGTGATTGGACATTAGCGATTATATGCTACCTTTCAATTCTTACTGGTGTGATACTCACAAAACAAGGAAGTAAAGTTAAATAACTAAATTATTTCATTCAAGATATAATATTTGTTTGATAATAAGGAGATTTATACTATCATACAATTCAAATCATGAATATTTGTGTTAGATATTTTGCAAGCATAAAAGATGATATGGGCACAGGAATTGCAAACATTCAAGTTGATGATGATATAACAGTGGGTAATTTATTTGAGAAGCTCACTGCAAACATGTCATATGATGGTACTGTTTTAATGGCAGTCAATCATGTATATGTTGATAGCTCATATAAACTTAGGGACGGTGATGAAGTGGCTTATTTCCCTCCTGTAACTGGTGGTTAAGATGAAAATAAAAATATTAAATGAAAAGTTTGATCCATGGCAAGAGATAGTCGAGTTCAAAAGAAATGAATTACAGAATAATCCAAGTATTGGAGCTTCCTCCGTTTTCTTAGGAACAGTGAGAGATTTTAATGATGAAGAAAAAGTAGAGAGCCTATTTCTTGAGCATTATCCAGATATGACCGAAAAATATCTATCAAAAATAGTCGATGAAGCAATAAAGAAACACAAGATTTTTGATGGGCTTGTAATACATAGAGTAGGCGAGCTTAAACCAACCGATCCAATTGTTGTAGTTGCAACTTGGTCGGAACACAGAGAAAGCGCATTTGATGCAACAAGAGATATTATGGAGTCTCTCAAATCTGAAGCACCTTTTTGGAAAAAAGAGGGCAATCAAAAGGGTTTTAGATGGGTTCAGGTTGCTAATGAGGCAGCAGTAGATAATGCCGAAACCTAGAAAAGTGATTCTGGCCTATTCAGGTGGTCTTGATACCTCAGTAATTGCTAAATGGTTAATGGAGAAGTATGAATGTGAGGTAATCACGTTTACTGCAGATATAGGTCAAGGAGAGGAAACAAAAGAAGCAAGGCAAAAAGCCAAGAAACTTGGTATTAAAAAAATTTATATAGAGAACCTTAAAGAAGAGTTTGTAAAAGATTACGTTTATCCTATGTTTAGAGCTAATGCAATTTATGAGGGAGAATATTTTTTAGGTACTTCTATAGCAAGACCTTTGATAAGTAAAAGACTTGTAGAAATTGCAAAAAAAGAGAGAGCGGATGCCATATGTCATGGATCTACAGGTAAAGGTAATGACCAAGTAAGGTTTGAGTTATCAGCCTATGCGTTAAACCCAAAAATTAAAATTATTGCCCCTTGGAGAGAATGGGCATTTACCTCAAGAAAAGACTTAGTAAGATATGCAAGAATGAATAAAATAAGCATTGATTTCGACCAAGGAAAAAAAAGTCCATATTCTATGGACGCAAATATACTTCACACGTCTTATGAGGGTGGCCTCCTAGAGGACCCGTGGAAAGAGCCTGATGAAAAAATGTGGTTGAGAACTTCATCCATTTCTGATGCTCCAAAAAAACCTGATTTAATCACGTTGGAGTTCGCCCATGGCGATGTGATAAAATTAGACTCTAAGAGAATGTCACCAGCCAAAATATTTGAGAAACTCAATGCTTTAGCAGGAAAACATGGTATTGGCAGATCAGATATAGTTGAAAATAGATACGTTGGTATAAAATCTCGTGGTTGTTATGAGACTCCTGCTGGTACAATTTATGCTAAAGCCCATAGAGCTATTGAGTCAATTACACTTGATAGAGAATTACTTCACCTAAAAGAAGATCTTGCTAATAGATACTCGAGATTGATTTATAATGGATATTGGTTTAGTCCTGAAAGAGTGAGTTTACAGACTATCATTGACCAATCACAGAAAAATGTATCAGGCATTGTAAGAATTAAGCTTTTGAAAGGTAATGTAATAATCTGCGGGAGACAGTCACCTCATTCTCTTTATAATGAAGACCTATCAACTTTTGAGAAAGACTCTGGAAGTTATAATCAAAAAGATGCGGAAGGTTTTATAAAAATAAATTCACTAAGATTGAAAAACAAATCTTAATCTTCTGTATTATCAAGTTCAGCAGTGAATTGTAGATTTTTCTTACGATACTGTTTAATTATCACTGGAATAAAACCTTCATCAATAGCGTACCATGTCAATGTACTTCTTTTATTATCTTTAATCACTCTTCTGACAACTATACATTTAGTTTCTCCAAATATTGTATTTATCGTATCTAATGATTCTACACTATATGTATATTCCCTCACCCTCCCTTTATCAAGAACGGTATATACTTGAGCGTACTGTCCAATTTTCAGTTTATTTTTATAATCTAACTGTACAGATAACCTATCCTGAACATTTTCGATATAAGGATGATCAATAGTTTCTTTTTTGTCATTTTTTTCAATTAATGTACTTGAGTTTTTTGAACTATCTCTTGATATTTTCGTCAAATACTCCTCATACCCATCTTTTTTTTGTCTTGAAAAAGTATATTTCTCTGAAACGATTTGGTTATCTAGAATATCAAATATTGATCTTTCTTTTCTGATATCTTTTTTTAGCTTAAAAATTCCTGAAGTTGAAGTATAAACCTCAAATATTAGCTTATCATTAGTTTGGTATAACGAGTTTATTGTTGTGGCAAATTCTATGTTACCTTTACTTATAGTATAAGTATGTTTACTTATTAACTTTTGAGAAAAAGCATTTTTTGCATTTAAAAAACTGAATACAAATGAAGCAATGAGTACTATATAAAATAGAATCTTTTTCATAAATATATGATAGGCTCAGTTTCAAGTATCCCTCTAAAACTGAAATTACTGCCATTTTTTTCAACTAATTTTTCACCGATCCATCTGATTGCTATGGGTAATATCTGATATTCGATTTTATGTATCTTTTCTTCAAGTGTCTTTACTGTATCAGATTCTTTTATTTCGACCAATCCTTGAATAAAAACAGGACCGTCATCAAGTTCATCAGTCACAAAATGAACAGATGCGCCATGCACATCGTCACCAGATTGAATAGCTCGTTGATGTGTATTTAATCCTTTATGTTTAGGTAATAGTGATGGATGCAAATTTATTATCTTTCCCTCATGGTTATTAACAAAATCTTTTGGTAGAATTTTCATATAGCCAGCTAAAACAACTAGACCTATATCATTTCTATTTATATCTGATGAGATATTATCGTAATTATACTTATCGTTAATTATTTTTATTGGGATATTTTTTTCTTTTGCATACTTTAATCCTCCAGCTGAGGGATTATCTGTAAGTACTTCACGAATGAAAACATTTTTCAAAAAACCTGAATCAATCTTCTCTATAATATTTTTGAGATTTGACCCATTACCTGATATAAATATTAAGCAGTTAAGTTCACTCATAAATTACTTTTGATTGCGAACCTTTTACAATGGAACCAATTTCAAATATTTTATAATTCATTTTCTTACAATCTTTAATTACACTATCCCTCTTTTTTTTATCAACAATAACAATCATACCAATGCCACAGTTAAATGTTTTCAGCATTTCATCATTGTTGAGAGCAGATCGATCTTGTACTAATTTGAAAATACTATGCATCTTCCACGAGTCAAATTTTATCAAAGCTGAAGTCTTATTTGGTAATATCCTAGAAAGGTTTTCAGTTATTCCACCACCAGTTATATGTGCACATCCTTTTATTCTATCCCTAACTTTTGCAATTATATCACTGTAAATTTTAGTTGGTCTAAGTAAGGTATTGCCAATTTTTGAACCGTTACATTTTTGATTTAATGATAATAATTTTTTTTCAATTAGTTTATTTACTAGTGAAAAGCCATTAGAGTGTAAACCATTTGATTGCAGGCCAATGATAATATCATTTTCCTTTATCTTTTTAGTGTCAATGATTTTATTTTTATCAATCATTCCAATGCAAAATCCAGCGATGTCATAATCATCATTCTGATAAAATCCGGGCATTTCTGCTGTTTCGCCACCGGCTAGAACTACATTAATTTTATCACATGCTTTTTTTATACCTAGTAATACTTTTTGATGTAATTTTATATTGATTCTACTTGTTGCCAAATAGTCCAAGAAAAGAATAGGATCTGCTCCAGATGTAATAACATCATTGACACACATAGCTAGCAAATCTTGTCCAATACTATTATGATTTTTCATTTTCATAGCAATTTTTAGTTTGGTACCCACGCCATCTGTACCGCATACTATAACTGGATTAGGATATTTTTTTACATCTACATGATATAAGCTTGCAAAACCACCAATCATTGATAACATACGATTATTTGTAAGACCTGATGTTTTTTTAAGAGAACTGATAAGATTTTCTGCAGTCTTGATATTTACTCCTGAATCCTTATATGTCAACTTTTTCTTTATTTTTTTCATAGTTTATTGGCTTGAATTATAATTATATATTAATCTATGGATCTATAAACAAAATAATATGGATAATACAACTAAACACGATCAGATACCCATTAACTTTTCGTTTTGTAATACAAAAACTCTTGATAATTACATCTCGGAGAATAATGATCATTTAATAGAAACCTTAAAACAATTTGCTAATAATAATCATGGGCAATTGATCTATTTATTTGGAGATAAATCTACTGGGAAATCACATCTGTGTAAGGCCGTTTTTAATATTATCAAAGACACCAAAACCTACATTGACCAACATAATTTTGAAATATTAGATGATATTGATATACAGAATATTAACTATTTGATTATAGATGATTTTGAGATTATCTTAGAAAAAGGGAATACTGAGGATAAACTCTTTTATTATATAAATGAATTTATATTATCAAAAAAATCTCTTTTAATTTCTTCTGTGAAGCCAACAGAGCAGATTGATTTCTCGAAAAATGACCTTAGATCGAGGCTAACATCAAATTTGATATTTAATATTAGAGAGATCAGCGATGATCGGAAAATAGAAGTGCTAAAAAAAATTACTGAGGACATAGGTTGGACGATTGAGGAGAATGTTTGTCAATATATTATGAATCACTATCAAAGAGATTTATTTTTTCTCTGTAACGTTCTAAAAAGTTTAGATAAAAGTTCACTTGCGTTAAAAAAAAAGGTAACCGTACCTTTCGTAAAGGGTATTATTGAGAGATCTCATAGTTAAAAAGTAATTAGTTCTTATTATTTTTGCAAATCTCTGCAAACCTTTTCCCATAATTGATGCAAATTTCTTTTTCGTCTTCAGAAATCTCTGTCGAATTTTTTAATGCCACATGAGTCGGACCATATGGAGTTCCCCCAGAGAGGGTAGAGTTAAGTTTATTTTCACTGTATGGAACACCAACTATGATCATGCCATGATGTATGAGTGGTAACATCATAGTTATTAAAGTAGTCTCCTGTCCACCATGCATACTTGATGTTGACGTAAAAACACCAGCAGGTTTATTAATGAGTGTTCCATTAAACCATTCTTCAGTTGTTGAATCAATGAACTCTTTCATTGGCGCCGCCATGTTACCAAAATGAGTAGGGCTTCCCATAATGAGACCATCACAACTAGATAATTCAGATTTTTCAACTAAAGTATCATCGTCATTTTTACTATCGACAGTTCTTATTTTTGATTCCACACCCTCAATAGTCTCTATTCCGCGTGATATTAATCGTGCCATCTTTTTCGTTGAGCCATTTCTAGAATAATATATAATAAGGATGCTTGTCATATTTGATAGCATATTCTATATAAGGGAGAAAATAAACGACAAAGTTATTGTGAAGAGATGAAAATTATATCCTATTTCTTAATTATTATTGTTCAGTTTTTGAGTGTAGATCTTACTCTTTCAAACACTCTTGAAGATAAATCATCAGCGCTTATTAAAGAAGCAAAATCGACTAATAAGATAGCGATCAAGCTGAAAAACGAATGGAGAGATGTCAGGAAACTTATTAAAAAAGCGTCCAAAGCGCATGCTGACAAAAACTATGAAAAATCAATAAATTTTGCTGAGCAGGCACTTAATCAAGCAAAAATGTCAATTGAGCAACATAAAAAACAAAAAAATAACTATAGATTTCTCGACGATTAAACTCTTAGCGTTGCATCGTTAACAAATTCTGGTGTTACCTTCTGCTTTTGATCCTCATTTCGTCTTTTGAGTGTCATAGTCCTATCATCGGTTTCTTTCTGTCCGATAATAAGTATATTTGGTACTCCTATAAGTTCCCAATCAGCTAACTTGTTACCAAGTTTAAGATTTCGATTATCATATATGACATCTACTCCTTGTTTTTGAAGATCTTCATAAATATTCTCAGTATATTTTCTGATCTCGTCACTTTTTTTAGAATCCAATTCGATTAATGCAACTTGGAATGGACTCATGGTCTTAGGCCAGATTATACCTCTATCGTCATAATTCTGCTCGATAGCCGCTGCGACAATTCTACTAATTCCAATACCATAGCAACCCATAAAAACATCATTGATTTGCGAATTCTCATCCGTAAACCTCAAGTTCATGGGTTTAGAGTATTTTGTTCCAAGTTTGAAAATATGGCCAACCTCAATTCCTCTTGTAAGCCTCATGCCAATTTTACTAGCAATTTTTTCTATGTTCTCTTCTTGATATCGCTCTTTAGCTATTTCAACATTCATACCATTATTTGAATCATCCAATAGAAGATCATCCTCGCCTGTATCTGCTATAACATGAAATTCGTGTGACTCGCTCCCACCAATATTTCCACTATCTGCATCTACCATGGTAAATTTTAACATGAGTGAATTGAAAATATTTTTATAAGCTTCCATATACTTAGAATATGTTGTATCAAGACAACTTGTGGACGCATGAAATGAGTAAGCATCTTTCATAATGAATTCTCTTGATCGCAACACTCCAAACCTTGGTCTTATTTCATCTCTGAATTTTGTAGATATTTGAAATAGATTAATGGGAAGTTGTTTATAACTTGATAAATCTTGCCTCAAAAGATCTGTAATAACTTCTTCAAAAGTTGGTCCAAAGCAAAATTCCCTTTCATTTCTATCTTTAAATCTTAGAAGTTCAGGACCATATTCATTCCATCTACCAGACTCTTTCCATAGTTCGTTAGGTTGAACAAGAGGCATTAAAATTTCTCTACAACCAATTTTATTTAACTCACACCTGACTATATCTTGTATTTTATCAATTACTCTTAGTCCTAGTGGAAGCCAAGTATATTGACCCGATGACAATTTCCGAATCATGCCTGATTTAATCATAAGTTTATGACTAATCACTTCTGTATCAGAAGGATCACTTTTTACTGTAAAAATTGGAAAATTCGAGGTTTTCATTACTATTTTATTATAAATTCTAAATTATCATTTTAGTTTAACATGAATATGGTTATTATATATAAAGCTAATTAATCACGAACATATTAGATGCTAAAATTTTTCAAGGACTGGTACGATACTCATCTGACTGACCCAAATCAAGTAGCGCTTGCACTGCTTATTCTATTTATTACTCTCATAACTTATATCTTACTTGCAACCGTTGTCCCAATTCTTGTCGCAATAATTTTAGCTTATATGTTAGAGGGTATAGTCAAGTCAGTTTCAGAAAAATATAAGATTCAGCGGACTGGTGCAGTTTTGTCTGTATACATATCTTTTCTGATTCTATCCTTCATGACAGTTATAATTCTTGTACCTTTAATGCTTAATCAGATTTCACTTTTTGTTAAATCGTTACCATCTATGTTAGAACGTGGCAAGGATTTACTTCTAAGCTCTAGTGATAGTCAGTTTAGTCTATTTTCTCAGGAACAAATTACAGAGATTTTATCTGCTATAAACTCCGAAATTACTATGTTAGGTTCTTCAATCATCTCGTTTTCACTCTCATCTGCAGGTAGTCTTATAGAAACAATAGTTTATATTATTATTGTTCCGATAATTATTTTTTTCTTGCTGTATGATAAAGAGAGCATCAACAATTGGTTTAAAAAATTTTTCCCTGAGAAGTTAGACCTATCTAGGAAGGCATATGCTGAATTAGATTTAAAGCTTGGTAATTATATCAGATGTAAATTAATAGAAATTATCATAGTTTGGTTTGCATCTACTTTCTTTTTTGCGATCTTAGGATTGAATTATTCTTTACTTTTGGGATTCCTATGCGGTATTTCTGTTATCATTCCATATGTTGGTGCTATAGCTGTGACAATACCAATTACGATTGTAGCTTACTTCCAATGGGGCACATCATCCGAGTTTTGGTATATAATAATAGCTCACACTTTGATTCAAATTATAGATGGAAATGTTGTAGTGCCAATATTATTTTCTGATGCAGTAAATCTTCACCCACTAGCTATTCTTGTTTCTATTCTTTTTTTTGGACCTATTAATTCATCAATTCTTTGACCTAGAGTAGAGAAAGCTGATGAGTCATAATTATCAATCTGACCCTCTAAAAGAGCTTGTATTCTCTCTAATCCCATTCCTGTATCAACACATTTCATAGGTAGGTCATGCAGGGCACCATCTTTATCCTTGTTGTATTGTGTAAAAACTAAATTCCATATCTCAACATATCTGTCACCAGGATCTC
>CAJWMM010000012.1 GCA_913043035.1 uncultured Gammaproteobacteria bacterium
GTAGTGAAACCAGAAGATATATTTCATCTATCAAAGATCTGGTCAAAAGAATTAATACCTCAAATATAATTGATGAACAATTTAGAAAGAGAATTGATCGACTTAATGAAAATGAGTACGAAAAAAATACTGATAATATAGTATTAGAAATTGGTCAATTATATAAAGACACATTTAGTCAGTTAGAACCAAGAATAGTCATAAGTGGCGATAATCAATATCTTAAGCAAGATTTAAATGCTGCAAGAATTCGGACTGCTCTAATGGCTGCAATACGTTCAGTATATTTATGGAAGAGTTGTAATGGTTCAGACTTAAAATTTTTTCTATTTAAAAAAAAATATATTAGTAGGATAAGAGAAATTATTGAAATTATGCAGAACTAGCTATATTCTTTAATACGTAATTAAGAATTCCGTCATTTAAAAAATAATTCCATTCCATAGCAGTATCTATCCTAATTTTTACCCTAAATTTAAAGGACTCAGAGTTTTTGGTAGTTGTAATAATTGTTTCCTTATCATTTTCATCAATTTGACTAACTGTATATTTAGAATAAAGATCTAAGCCCAAATTATCGAAATTCTCTCCATCCAAAAATTGAAGTGGCAACACTCCCATTCCAACAAGATTTGAGCGATGGATTCTCTCAAAGCTCTCTGCTATTACTGCTTTTACACCAAGCAACTTTGTTCCTTTTGCTGCCCAATCTCTTGAAGAGCCACAACCGTAGTTCTTGCCAGCAAAAACAATCAGGTCATTGTCATCAGAAATATATTTTTGCGAGGCATCATAGATTGACATTTCACTATCAGTTGGTATGTGTTTTGTAAAGCCACCTGTTATATCAGGTACTAGTTTATTTTTTATTCTGATATTAGCAAATGTGCCTCTTTGCATTATTTGATAATTCCCACGCCTAGATCCATATGAATTAAAATCGATGATATCAGTTCCTCGGGATACTAGAAACCTACCAGCGGGAGTGGTTTCTTTAAAAGACCCAGCAGGTGATATGTGATCCGTTGTTACACTATCACCTAAAACTAACAAAGGATATGCATCAGAGATTTTAACTAGTTTTGAATTATTATCATCCAAGCTTTCAAAAAAAGGTGAAGGCTGAATATAAGTTGACGATTCCTCCCAATCAAAATATTCTGACTGCTTTGTGTCTATCTCTTGCCAATTAGAATCTCCTCGAAATAGATTACGATAAGATTGAGTAAACATTTCTTTCGTTATGTTAGCCGATACTATCTTATTTATTTCATTTATGGATGGCCAGATGTCTTTTAGATATATGTCTTCTTGATTACGTCCTTTGCCAATTGGATCTTTTGTGATATCGAAATCCATAGTCCCGACAAGCGAATAAGCTATTACCAACATTGGTGAAGCGAGAAAATTCATTTTAATATCAGGATGTATTCTACCTTCAAAGTTCCTATTTCCGGATAAAATTGAGCTTACGACCAAATCTTGGCTATTAATCTCATCGACGTATTTATCATCTAAAGGACCTGAGTTACCAATACAAGTGGTGCAACCATAACCGATAATATTGAAACCTAGTTTATCGAAATATGTTAATAGATTGGCTTGTTTAAGATAATTTTCAACAACTCTTGATCCGGGAGCTAACGATGTCTTTACCCATTTTTTAACATTTAGACCATGCTCAACAGCTTTCTTGGCTACTAAGCCAGCACCTATTATTACACTAGGGTTCGACGTATTGGTGCAACTTGTAATTGCAGCAATCATAATAGAACCATCTTTTATTTCAGATGATGAGTTAGATGATTTTTCTGTCTTTAGTTTTTTAATTTCTTCTTGGACAGCTTCTTTGACGTCTGTTAGCTCTACTCTATCCTCTGGGCGTTTTGGTCCAGACACACATGCCTTTATCGAGCTGATATCTAAATGCAAGTTTTTTGAATATCTAATTTTATCTGATGAATCTCTAAAGAGTGCTACAGTTTTTGAATATTTCTCTACAAGGTTTACATGATCTTCATCTTTTCCTGTAGTTGACAAATAATCAAGTGTCATCTTGTCAATGGGGAAAAACCCACAAGTCGCACCATACTCTGGAGCCATGTTTGCAATAGTGCATCTATCTGCAATAGATAAATGATCTAATGCATCACCATAAAATTCAACAAATTTTCCAACGACATTTGCATTTCTAAGATGCTGAACTATTGTGAGTACCAGATCAGTTGCAGTGGTGGATCCCTCTAAATTACCAGTTAATTCAAACCCAATTACTTCAGGCAACAACATCGGTATCGGCTGACCTAGCATCGCTGCTTCGGCTTCAATACCTCCTACGCCCCAACCAAGAACTCCAAGGCCATTGACCATAGTTGTATGAGAATCAGTACCTACAACAGTGTCAGGATAAACAGATTTTTGCTTTTCAAATACCACGCTAGAAATATATTCGATATTTATCTGATGAATAATCCCATTATTTGGAGGAACTATTCTTAGATTTTTAAAGGCACCTTGCCCCCATTTCAATAATCTGTACCTCTCAATGTTTCTTTTATATTCAAGTTTTGTGTTTAAGTCTCGAGAATTATCACTACCATAATGATCTACCATAACTGAATGGTCTATAACTAAGTCTGTCTGGCATTGCGGGTTAATGAGTGATGGATCTCCATTTAATCTTTTTACAGCATCGCGCATTGAAGCAAGATCTACTACAGCAGGAACACCAGTGAAATCCTGCATAATTACCCTGCTTGGGTAAAACGTAAGTTCGGTCTGATTCTTCACTTCACCATTCCAACTAGTAAATTTATTAATGATATTTTCATCCAGCTGGTTTGTAGGGGTATTTCTAACGTAATTTTCCAAAAGTACCCTTAATGAATATGGTAAATGTGAAATATCTACCTTGTTTATATTATAGATTGTCTTTGTTTCATCTTTGTGAGAAAGAGAATCTTTAAATTTCATAACTGTCCATATCTAAGTTGAAGATATTCTAACACAGAAAATAGCTAAATATATCACTATTTCATTGGTAAATTTCTCCTAATCTCTCTAAACGTTATAATTGGAACTCCATCTAATCTATTTTTTTCAGTAACGCCGATAAGCAGTTTACCAGCTCTCTGATTATCAATAGTCTCCATTAGTAATTCCTCTAACTTAACATCGTAATCTAGACTATGGAGTCTTGGTTGGCTTTGATCAACGTTAGTTATCAATATTATTATTTTGTTTTTTGATTTATGGAAATGCAGTAATTCAAAAGTATCGGGTAAATTATTATTTATTGGGAAACCCATATTGTTATGAAAGATAAAATGTGTCAACACAAACACTAAAAAAACTGATGTGACACTTAGAATAGGTTTTCTAAACTGATTCAGCTTAATCAATTTATATATAAAATAAGCATAGACCATACTGAATATAAAAACCAAAATGATAATCTGAATTGTCACTATAGCCCCTCCAATTTGTATGGAGTAAGTATGATTTGACTATTACTAAGAGGAGTATACTTCCCTAGACTATCTAAATTAAATCTTGCTAGCGTAAGCTCTGAGTCTTTTTCTATCAATGAAGCATCATTAAAGTAAACTAATTTTAACGTAGGATTAACTTTTTCTATCGTTAGATTAACATTAACGGGTTTATTGCTATTGTGAGAGTAAAGGTAAATATTTACTGTATACTCACCGGGTATAATACCTCTAAGAGTTACTACCTCTCTATTGATTGGGTATATTACTTCTCTATCACCTATTATAACGGTATCATTAATTATTCCTTGATCATCTCTATCAAGGTGGAGCCACCCTGCCTCTTTCTTAAGATAAGACACAATCTCACCGTTTGGATCTTTCACCCAAACATCTACATCATCAGGTAAATTATCTGGCCAATCTATAGTTATGATAAATTCTGCCTTCATATTAATGTTTCCAAGTTTAGTTATCGGATTGATGAATAAAATGGTAATAAAAAAGAGAAATACAAAACCAAGAAGAATATTGAACAAAAGATCTGTGAAAGGATCAGTACTCGTATTTATAGATTTAAATTTCATTTCTTACTCTTAATTTTTTTAGATACAAGTGAATATAAATCTATTAATAATAATTCAAGGTATTTATTTTGAAGCATTAATACGATCGCAGTTATTAGTCCTGTTAACGTAGTGTATAGAGCTACCATCATTCCTGTACTCATATTTTTCATAAGATCTTGCATTAATCCAATATCGAAATTTTCGATAAGAGTAACTGACTGAAGCATCAATATAAAGCCTATTACTGTACCTACCAATCCAAGCCTTATTAATAAATCAACAATAAATGATACGATTCTGAGATATTTTGAAAGTCTTAGCTCCAATAGTTCATGCATGTTCGATAAATTTGACTCATTAGCTTGTTCTGATAACTCATAAATGCATGCTATATAGTAATTTTGCTGCTTAGTTTTGGTACTAGTTTCAATATTCAACATATCATCTGATATTTTAAGTGTATTGATACAGATCTGAAGTAAATTAACTTGATATCCAACAAAAATTGTACTGACAGCAAATATAAATAAAATAACCGGAGATATAAAACTAATATCATTCTCAAATAATTCAGAAATAAACCCGTAATAGAATAATAAATAGAATATACAAATTATTAGGATTAAACCAAATAACCATTTAAGAAAAATATTATTGGCTTGAAAATTACTTGTTTCCACTATTCAAACTAGTTTTTTTGGGTCAAGTAATTTTTGAAGCTGAGCTTTACTTAACTCAGTCATACTCTCAGCTACTTCAAGTATTGGCTTATTTGTTTTATATGCTTCTTTGACTATCTTAGCTGCTTTATCGTATCCGACTACCTCATTTAACTTGGTTGCTATAATTGGATTTCTGTCTAAAGATTCTTTAATGGATATATGATTTACTGTAAGCGTATCAAGAGTCTCAGTAATAGAAATCACTGAAGTAATCAGAATGTTAAAGGATTCAATAACATTATGAGCTATTACTGGTAACATAGTATTCAGTTGAAAAGCACCAGATATACAAGATAAATTTATAGTTGAGTGGTTACCGGTCACCTGAGCAGCTGCCATTAAAACAGCCTCAGGTATAACTGGGTTAATTTTACCTGGCATGATACTACTTCCTGGCTGAAGTGCTTTGAGTTTAATCTCTGATAAACCTGAAATAGGACCAGAATTCATCCATCTTAGGTCATTAGCTATTTTAGTTAAACATGATGCTACACGCAAAAGAGAACTTGAGATATCGAGTATATGATTTTGTGAACTCATCATCTCAGATTTATTAATATTAGGCATGAACTTTACCTTTTGTTTTTTAAAAATTTTATTAAGTTCCTTACAAACATTTCTTGAAAATGTTTTTGGCGCATTAATACCTGTACCTATTGCTGTTCCTCCTATAGGCAAGTATTGACACTCATTTTTACTTGATTCTAATGAGTCATTTGCATGGACTAGTTGCTCTCTCCAAGATTCAATCTCGTATCCAAAAGTTAATGGAACAGCATCCATCAGATGTGTTCTTCCTGTCTTAATTATATCTTTATATTCCCATTCCCTCTCTATCATTTTCATAACAAGAAAATCAATTACCGCGCTAAGCTCTGATGCAAGTAAAACAGATGATATATTAATTGCCGAGGGGATAACGTCATTTGAACTTTGGGACATATTTACATCGTCATTAGGGTGCACTTTAGTCTTAGATTTCTTGGATGCTAGAGTTGAGAGAACTTCATTCATATTCATATTCGTACTAGTTCCTGATCCTGTCTGAAAAATATCAATAGGGAACTGATCATAGTAATCCTCAACATTATTCATAATTAGTGATGCACTTTGAAAAATTGCATTCGCAATCTTCGGAGGCATTAACTTAGCGCTTTTATTTGCATAGGAGCATGATGCTTTTAAAGCTGCAAGTGATTCAATAAAAATCGGGTCGAATCTATACCAACTAATTTTAAAATTATCCACAGCACGTTGCGTCTGAGCACCATACAAAGCTGTTTTAGGTACTTTTACTTTCCCAAGTGAGTCAACCTCAATTCTGTAACTTTGCTTCTTCATAGTGTTACGATTCAATATTAATTAATTTTGTGCTATTATATCATTTTTGAGATAAAGATTAGAATGAAAAAAGATCAATTACTATCAATCTCACCTCTTGATGGCAGATACGCTAAGGATTGTACAGAAATATCTACTATTTTCTCGGAATTTAATCTGATAAAGAGCAGATTGTGTGTAGAAATATATTGGTTTATCTATCTCTCTAAACAAAAACAAATTAAAGAATTACCAAGCCTATCTACAAAAGATCAGAGTTTTTTGACGAATATATTGCAGGATTTTACTCCATCGGAGGCAATGAAAGTTAAAAAAATTGAGGATATAACTAAACATGATGTTAAGGCTGTAGAGTACTATCTAAAGGATAAAATGAAAAAAAACAAATTTTTAAAAAAGCATGTAGAATTTGTCCACATTTTCTGTACGTCTGAAGATATTAATAATCTATCGTACGCATTGATGATAAAGGATGCTCTAGCGCTACTAATAAAACAACTAAAGCTCATCACTAATGATATAAATAAAAAATCACTACAATATTCTAAAGCTGCAATGTTATCGCACACTCACGGTCAGGCAGCTACACCAACAACGATGGGAAAAGAAATGAAAATATTTTATAAAAGACTTGATCAATTAATAAAAAATTTAGCTAATATAAAAATAAAAGGTAAACTTAATGGTGCTACGGGTAATTACTCATCACACATAGTTGCTTATCCAAATATCAATTGGCCAAAAATCACGCAGAAATTTATTACTAATCTTGGGCTCAAACAGAATAGTCACACAACTCAAATTGAATCGCATGACTATATATCAGAAATTTGTAATAAGTTATCTCACACTAATTCAATTTTATTAGGATTTTCACAAGATATGTGGAGTTATATATCTAAAGGTTATTTTGCCCAAAAAAATGTTGCAGGTGAAGTTGGATCATCGACTATGCCACATAAAATTAATCCTATTAATTATGAGAATGCAGAAGGTAATCTGGGCTTGGCAAATAGTCTATTAACTTTTTTTTCATCAAAATTAGTAGTTAGTAGGCTTCAAAGAGATTTATCAGACTCAACTGTACTTAGAAATATTGGTGTTGCATTTGGTTATTCTATTATAAGTTATAAGAACATTCTAATAGGACAGAAAAAAATAACGTTGGATAGAAACAAAATACGAAATGACTTAGATGAGTGCTGGGAAGTTCTGGCTGAACCAATTCAAATGATAGCGCGAAAATATTCTCATACAGATCCCTATGAATTTTTAAAAAAATATACAAGAGGTAAAAAATTAGATAAGAAAACTGTAGAAGCTATCATTTCTGAATTAGATATTCCGATCAAAGAAAAAAATAAGCTTTTGAAACTAAAACCTTGCGATTACATCGGGATGTCAGAAACCTTAAGTAAATCATAAAAATGTCTAATTTAAATGAAATCCTTGCTGATGTTGAGAATTTTTTTACGAAGAAAAATATTGAAATTCAAATGATAGATAACCAAGTTAAAATCTATCATCATGATTATGATTATATACTTCTAATAATAGGAGATAATTTACAAGCACATTTAATAGATGGTAATAACGTTGAAACTAAATTGACCTTTACTAAAATTGAAGATTTCTTTAAATCATATGAGAATTCATTTTTTAGGTCGCATTTGAGGGAAGAGTAACACATCTCTGATTGATGATGTGTCTGTCAATAACATCACCAATCTATCTATTCCTATTCCTGCTCCAGCTGTAGGGGGCATGCCATACTCTAGAGCTCTAATAAAATCTTCATCATATTTCATTAATTCATCCTCTTCACCAACTTGATTTTTAAATCTTTTTGCTTGCTCTTCAGGGTCATTTAATTCTGAGAAACCATTTGCTATCTCCCTACCAGAAATGAATAACTCAAACCTCTCACATAAATCAGGATTATCATCTAACGATCTAGCCAACGGTGACACGGATGTAGGGTAATGTGTAACAAAAGTAGGATTAATTAATTTTTTTTCGACGTCTTTCTCAAAAATTTTTAATAATAATTCCTCTATTGAGTTAGATTTACCTTCATTGATATTATTCTTCTTACAATATTTATCTAAAGAGACAACATCGCCAATATTATCTATATTGATTTCATCAATATTCTCAATAATCGATTGATGAAATGTTAGTCTATTAAAAGGGATATTAAATTGGATATTATTATCTTGATATGAATATGTTTCACCAATAGAAAGTAATTTACAAAGAGATTTGAATAGCTGTTCTATAAAATTAATTAAGTATTCATAGTTCTTATAAGCAGAATAAAATTCAATCATAGTGAATTCAGGATTGTGTTTAATTGATAACCCTTCATTACGAAAGCTTCTATTTATCTCAAACACATTTTCAAACCCACCAATAATACATCTTTTTAAGAATAGCTCAGGTGCAATTCTTAAATATAAATCAATATCTAATGAATTATGATGAGTAACAAAAGGTTTTGCGTTAGCTCCACCTGGTATTTGATGCATCATTGGTGTCTCTACTTCAGTATAATTATGATTTATAAAAAAGTTTCTTATATGATTAATTATCATCGATCTCTTTAGAAATACTTCTTTACTTGCTGGATTTGTCATCAAATCAAGATATCTTTGGCGATATTTAATCTCAACATCTGATATGCCATGAAATTTTTCAGGTAAAGGTCTAAGAGATTTAGAGAGAAGGACCATAGAATTTACATTTATAGTAAGTTCGCCTGTTTTCGTTTTAAATATCTCGCCCTTCACTCCAACTATGTCTCCCAGATCTACAGCCTTAAAAAGTTTATATGTAGTGTCACCAACATGTTTTTTTTGAAGGTAAATTTGAATTTTCCCAGAATCATCATGTAGATTTGCAAAAGCAGAGTTTCCCATCAATCTTATTGTTAATAATCTTCCAGCAATCGAAACCTCTTTTTTAATGAGTTCTGCCTCTTCTTTCGATTTAGAGTCAAGGACCTCTATAATCTCTTTAGCAGAATCAACTTTATTAAAGTTATTTGGATAAGGTGATTGATATTCTCTCGAATCATTAAGTTTTTTCTTTCTTTCTATAATTAACTTATTCTCGTCCGTCATTTCAAAAACCTTTCTTTAAACATTCCTCTATAAATGGATCTAAATCACCATCTAAGACAGCTTGGGTGTTGCTAGTTTCATATTTTGTTCTTAAATCTTTTATTCGTGAGTCATCAAGAATATAAGATCTTATTTGGTTTCCCCACGATATGTCTGATTTTTCTGATTCAACTTTATTTTTGATTTCATTTTTCTTCGCTTGTTCGTATAGATATAGTTTAGCATGAAGTTGTTTCATCGCATTATCTTTGTTTTTATGCTGTGATCGATCATTTTGACACTGTGTAACAATCTTCGTTGGGAGATGAGTAATTCTAACTGCAGACTCAGTCGTATTCACATGCTGCCCACCTGCTCCACTAGCTCTATATACATCGATTCTAAGATCTGATGGACTAATGTCAATCTCAATATCGTCATCTATCTTAGGGTAAGCAAACACAGATGCAAACGATGTGTGTCTTCTGCTACCTGAATCAAATGGCGATTTTCTCACTAGACGATGTATTCCTGTTTCCGTTCGTAACCATCCATATGCATAGTCACCAGAAATTTTTATTGACGTACTTTTCAATCCTGCAATGTCACCTTCAGTTATTTCAATTATTTCACACTTGAAATTATGTGACTCTATCCATTTTATATACATTCTCATTAACATCTCAACCCAGTCTTGAGCTTCTGTTCCGCCTGATCCTGATTGAATATCTAGGAATGCATCATATGAATCCTCTTTGTTTTTAAACATCAGAGAAGTCATAAAAGTTCGTAAAGATTTAGTTGTCACTGACAACAGTGTCTGCATTTCTTGGATTAAAGAAACATTTTCATGGATGCTGTTATCTTCTACTATAGTCTTGAGTGTATAATCCACTAGTTCAATACTTGCTGTAATTTTAGATATTTCCTCTTTTAATTTAGTTTTACTCTTATGATCACGTTGAAGATTAAGCATTAAGCTTTTATTATTCCAATTATTTT
Source organism: uncultured Gammaproteobacteria bacterium (assembly GCA_913043035.1). GTDB lineage: Bacteria > Pseudomonadota > Gammaproteobacteria. The sequence goes on from CAJWMM010000012.1 coordinate 10,224, forward strand.
CATCTTCAAGCTGTTTATCTATAGCTTTTATCTCTTGTTCTATTTTAGAGAGGTCAAACTAACCCCCTAATCTCAATAATTTTTTGAGATAATTGTTTATTTTCTTCTAAAAGATCACTAGGATTGGCTTCCATTTATAGACAGCTCCGAATAAAATAATTCTAATTTATTAAACCATTTACGCTTGTAAATTTCCATCTGATTTGAATGCATTATATTTTGCTCAAAATCTCCGTCTCGTGTAACTTGGAATATCATCATTGAATCGATATTTGTATTATATTGCCAATCATGAGCAATTACATATGCAGCGCATTGAATAAAGAAATCCTCTAACTCATCTATGGTTTTTGTTTTATATGAGGACTTATAGTCTATGATACATATCTTTCCATCATAAATACCAATTAAATCTATTGTGCCTGCGTATTTGTCAGTATAGTAAACCGAAACCTCAGAACCCCAGATCTCATCTAGTTTTGATATTAAATTATCAATAACAATTTGAGCTAAGGATTCTGCAACAAGTGAATTAGACGTCTTTATTATTGAATTTGGAGTATCTGTTAAATATTGTTGTAAATATTTATGCATCATATCACCTATCTCCATTGGATTTGTTATTTTGTTTGGTATTGTGCGATCATAACCAACTTTTGTAAATTTTATGATTGATGTAACGCTTGGAACATTTAAGTCTTCCGAAAGACAGTAATACCTTAGATTATCTACTTTATTAGTTGTATATGTCTGATAGTTGTATTTTTGTAGAATTTTTGATGACATTATTTATTTAGTAGATCTTGTAACTCCTCTAAATCTTTTTTTAATTGATTTACAATTTGATTTTTAGTATCTGATGAGCTTTTAATAATTTCTGGATTATTTATTTTGGCTTTTGCTCCTTCTATGGTGTAACCCTGATTCTGTAAGAGGTCCTTTATTTCTAAAACTAAAATTAAGTCCTTCTGTTGGTAATATCTCCTATTACCTCTTCTCTTTATTGGATCAAGTTGTGGGAATTCCTGTTCCCAGTATCTTAAAACATGTGTCTTTATGTCGCAAATGCTGGATACCTCACCTATTGTGAAATATCTTTTATTAGGTATATTAACCTGATTGTTCATCTATTTTTCCTTCATAACCCTCAAGTTTATTTTTGAGTTTAAGTCCAGATTTAAATGTTACAACCCGTCTTTCTTTTATTAATACTTCTTCACCTGTTTTAGGGTTTCTTCCTGGTCGAGCATTTTTATCTCTAAGTGTAAAGTTACCAAATCCAGATATTTTTATGTCATTACCATCTTCAAGATTTTTTTTTAATGATTCAAAAAACATTTCGATAAATTCTTTTGCTTCCCGCTTGTTGAGACCAACTTCATCATGCAACATCTCAATAAGTGTATTCTTAGTTATAGTCATCTATGATTTAATTTTTAGCTTAAGTTTATTCTCGATTTGCGAGACAATATCCCTCATTTCTTCCGTTACATCCTTGTCAACTAAGGTTTTATCCTTTGCTTGGAATGTCAGTTCCAAGGTAATACTCTTAGAATTATTACTTTCATTATAAAATATATCACTAATTCTAATGTTAATCATGTATTTATAGGATTTTTCTCTAATTTTATTAATAAGACTGTTGCTAATATATGAAGAATGACATATCACAGTTAGATCTCTCTGAACTTTAGGATAAATTGAAAATTCATGAATTTTAACTGAATCTATTTGCTTGATGTTATCTAAATCTATTTCAAAATATATGACATCGCCTTTTAGATCATACTGAGTAAGTAGTTTCCTC
>CAJWMM010000013.1 GCA_913043035.1 uncultured Gammaproteobacteria bacterium
AAGGCAAAATCTTCAATTTTTTTAAGTAATTTATTTTTGGATTTTCTAGATATAAAAATCTCTTCAATAGCTTTATTTGACGATTCTATTTCCGCAATACATGTGTGAAGGCCATAAATATAAGAGTTCTTATTCATTATTTAGCGAAGAGATCATCTCTGCATATAACTTGTCTTCTATCTGGACCTGTGGAAATCATTGCTATCCTTGTTTCGCAGAGTTCTTCTATCTTTTCTATATATCTTTGTGCATTAGATGGAAGGTCATTGAAACTATTTATTCCAACTGTTGGTTTTTCCCATCCATCCATTTCAATATATTTTACATTTGGGGTAGTCAATGTCTGATAATTAATATCACCATAGTCTATACATATCTTGATTTTATCTAAATTATCGAGTACGTCTAATTTTGTTAAAGCAAGCCCATTAATTCTATTTAATTGAATTGATTTTTTAAGTATTTTAGAATCCAACCAACCACATCTTCTATCTCTTCCTGTAGTTGCTCCTTTTTCGCCACCCCATTTAGCGATATTTTTACCAATCTCATTATCTAATTCTGATGGAAATGGACCATGACCAACCCTTGTAGTGTATGCTTTAAGTATGCCTAAAGAATAATCAAGTTTATTTACATTAAAACCTGATCCTGATAGCAGTCCTGCTAGTGTAGTATTTGATGATGTTACATATGGGTAAGTGCCATGATCAACATCAAGCATAGTACCTTGTGCCCCCTCAAAAATACAATTTGATTTAGATGATAAGTCATTTATGAGAGCGGTTGTGTCACATACTAGATGCTTGATTTTTTCATACTCAGTTCTCATATCTGTGACTGTCTTTTCTACATCAATTTTATTCTGCTGATAATAGTTTTCTAAGATAAAGTTATGATAAGACATTAGCTCACTTGATTTACTCTCAAAGACATTAGATTCAAAATCTTCTAGTCTTATTCCTCGTCTGGATACTTTGTCCTCATAAGTTGGCCCAATTCCTCTGCCAGTTGTGCCAATCGACCTATCTGCTAATGCTTGCTCTCTGGCGACATCTAAAGCTACATGACTTGGTAGTATAATGTGACAGTTTTTACTAATAAATAATTTTTTATCAATTTTGATACCTGCATTTTTAAGAGACATAATCTCTTGATTCAATGCATCTAAAGATACTACAACACCATTGCCAATAATAGATTTGCAATTATCACGGAGGATTCCAGATGGTATTAAGTGCAGAATAGTAGTAACACCATTTATTACTAGAGTATGTCCTGCGTTATGACCTCCTTGAAAACGTATACAAGCATCCGCGCACTCAGATAAAACATCTACAATCTTACCTTTGCCTTCATCGCCCCAATGAGTACCGACAAGGAAAATGTTAGACACGGCGATTACCCTCCTTGATTAGAAAAAATAAATCCTTTAAATCAAGACTAAAGCCTGAGGCAAGTCTTTTGTGGTTGTTTTTATTATATGCTACGTAACGCCCACCTGTTGCAAGAGCTTTTCTAAAATTAGGTACATATCCCGAAAATGATAAACTATTTTGATAATCTAGGTTATACAAATTTGACATATCGATATTTATACTGACTGACCGATACTTAGACAATATCCTATTAGCAATATATGTTACATCAGATAAAGTATTTTTATCATCTATCTTGAACTTTCCAAGGAGTAATTTAATTTCTTTGATACATTTAAGATCGCCATTTATTCTAATGAGCTCAGAAATAAATTCAATTTTACTTTTTGGAACTCTCAAATATTTTAAAAATGGTTGGATTTCATCAATATTTTTTAAATTAATCATGGCAATGAGTTTTGACTTATCCAAATGGCTCAAGGACATATGTGATATGTATTTATAAATCACAGATAAATCTCCAATTTCAACTAAAAATGATTTTTGCCCTGAGACCATAATAGTCTCTATCATGAGATTAATGACTTCTATATCGTGTTTTTTATTACTCCAACCAAATATTTCGCCACCAACTTGATATGGATTTTTTCTGTCAAAACTACTATTTGTCGATCTAAAAATATCGCCCATATAGCTAAACCTTGAAATAGCTTTATCACTGAACTGATAGTCAATTTTAGCGATCTGTGGAGTAATGTCTGATCTCAATCCTATCTTTTTTCCTGACTCTTTATCTATGAACGAAACTGTTTGATTATCAAGATCGTTAGAATTAAGGCTAAGCAGGTTAGGTAGGTTATCTACAATAGGTGGTATCACATGTGTATATCTGTATTTTGAGAAAACTTTCTTTACCTTAGCCCTTAGCTTATCAAAGGCATCAGCATCTCCAGGCATAAAATATTCAATTCCGCCAGGTATAATTAAATTTCTATCTTTCATTTTGGTTAATATATTATAAATGCTAACAGAACACAGCCTACTATAAAACTAATTCCACCAATTATTCTAATGGTATTATTTTCTAATTCAAAGATATAGGACGCGATCGATCTAAATAGTTTAGGGTTTACCATAGGAACTATACCTTCAAGGATCAAAATTACAGATATTATAGTTAAGATTAGAGTAAATGTATCTATTTTAAACTACCTTCAGGATCAGTGAAGTATTTAAAAAAGTCCGAATCAGGTTTTATTACTAAAACATCTTGTTTAGCATTAAATGATTCTCTGTATGCAGTCAAACTTCTATAGAAGGAGTAGAATTCCGGACTTAAATTATAAGCAGCTGCATATGTTTCTGTCGATATAGCATCACCCTCCCCTTTGATTTTCTGAGCTTCTTTGTATGCTTCAGCGATTATTGTTGCAGACTCTCTCTCTGCTGTAGCGCTTATGCCTTGTGCTTCTTCTTTACCCTTTGATCTAAAAGCTTTTGCTACAGTAGCACGTTCTTTCACCATTCTTGCATATACAGAGTCACTTACTTCTTCTGGTAAATCAACTTTCTTCAGCCTAACATCTATAACTGTAATACCTAGTGCACCAGCAGAGTTATTAGCTTCTGTTTTAACTATCTCCATCAGTTTGTCTCTATCTCCAGATACTACTTCATTAATAGTCCTTTTACTGAATTCACTTTTTGTAAGGTCATTGATGATTTGTGATAATCGATTAATACCAATTCTTTCATCGCCTTTAGAGGCTCTATAAAAGTTCTCAGGGCTAGTAATTCTCCATTTAACAAATGAATCTACAATCACATTTTTTTTCTCACTAGTCAAAAATTGTTCTGGCTTAGAATCCATTGTTAATAATCTAGAGTCATATTTTTTGACATTATTAATAAATGGAATCATTAGGTATAAACCTGGAACATCATAAGATCTGACGATTTCACCTAATCTAAACTTAATAGCAACTTCTCTCTCATCAACAATGAATGTAGACGAGCTAATAAGTATAATTGCCGCGATAAGTATAGTTAGTAAATTTCTATTGTTCACTGTATAAATCTCTCTTTCTATTATTGAAACTATCCCTATTCATCCTAATTTTATCCACTAGAGAATCTGTATTGTTAGAGTTTTCTCTCATCGAAGAATCGGATTCATCACTCCGTTTATCTTCCAATATTTTATCGAGTGGTAAATAAAGCAGATTGTTCCCACCCTCTAAATCTATCATTACTTTGGTAGTGTTACCTAAGACTGATTCAACAGACTCAAGATAGAGACGTTCTCTAGTAACGACAGGCGATTTTTCGTATTCTGTAAATAATTGTCTAAATCTTAGCGCTTCGCCTTCGGCAGATTTAATTAGCTTGACCTTGTATGCTTTTGCTTCCTCTAGGATTTGTTTTGCCTCTCCTCTAGCAAGAGGGATAATTTCATTGCTATAAGCTACCGCTTCATTGATGTATCGTTGCTCATCTTCACGAGCTCTGATCGCATCAGCAAATGCGTCTTGTACTTGCTCTGGTGGTTGCGCTTCAAGGATATTAACTGATTGAACATTTATACCAGACTGATAATCATCAAGAACTAATTGGAGAAGTTCCTTCGTGGATGATGCAATCGCTTCACGACCCTCGGTGATAACAAAATCCATTTTATTCTTCCCAAGCACCTCTCTTATCGCACTCTCTCCTGAAGCTCCTAGCGTTTCATCAGGATCTCGTAGATTGAAAATGAAATTACTTGCATCTTTAATGTCATACTGAATGGCGAAATTTACGCTAACTATATTCTCATCTTCTGTAAGCATAACTGCCCTTTGTTGGACAGACCTAATTTTTGATACATCAACTATTTCATATTTTTGGATAATTCTAGGGACCCAATGTGGGCCAGGTCCTGTTATACTCACGAATTTGCCAAACTGTAGCACAACACCTCTTTCACCATCGTTGACAATATAAACACCCGATAAGAAGTAGATAGCTATGATAACCCCAGCTAATATACTTACATTTTTCTTATTAGGAATGTTACCAGATCCGCCTGATGATTTAAAAAGACCATTAACAAACTTATTAAAGCTCTTGAGTATATCATCGAGCTCTGAATTGTTATCTCTTTTTCGACCCCATGGGTCCTTATTACCATTAGGTTGATTCCATGCCATAATGTTCTCCTACGACAGTTATAGTAATACAAACTTCCCTACTCATCAATTTCTAATTTGATAGTCTGTGATGGAACTATAGTAGAAATGGCATGTTTATAAATGCTTTGAGTAACTTTATTCTTCAACAGAATAGTATATGGGTCAAATGCATCAATAATACCGTCTAATTTGATACCATTAACTAGAAATATAGATACTTGTATTTTATCCTTACGTAGTTTATTTAGGAACTTATCTTGTAAATTATCTGGCATAGAAAGACCCAATGAATTGTATATCCTCATAGTGACATTATTTACACTAAAAGTAAATTTGTCTCTATGCATTCTACAATTTCCACATATGATTTATGGTCAATATTAATCTGCAAATCTGCTCTAAATTTTTTCATCCATGTGATTTGTCGCTTTGCAAGTTGCCTTGTAGCAATAAGACATTCGTCATAAAGTTGTGCTTCGGATATCTTCCCATCTAAATATTCTAGTGTTTGTCTATACCCTATAGATTTCATAGATTGTGATTGTGAGTTTATTTGATAGTTTTTCTTTAGGACAGAAACTTCATCTATAAGACCATCGCTAAAAATTTTAGAAGTTCTTTGTTCTATTTTTCTCTGATAACTGTCTCTATCTTGAGGAAGAAGAAGAATAATCTTAGAGCTGTATTTATCAGTAATAGATTTGCTATCAGTAAAAAAAGAACTCATTGGTTTACCTGTAAGCAAGTAAACTTCAAGAGCTCTCTCAATTCTTTGTGAGTCATTTAAACTAATTCTTTTGTGTGAGTCATAGTCTATTACCTTCAAGCAACTATGAATAGTACTTAAGGTATATCTATCTATTAAATATCTTATAAACTCGCGTTCAGCAATGTTTCGCTCTGGTAAAAAATTAATGCCTTGTAAAAGTCTATTAAAATACATCATAGTCCCACCAACAATTAATGGTATCTTCCCTTTTGAGATAATGCTATCCATGATACCCTCGACACTTTTACAATAAAAGTTAACGTTAAAAGTCTCATCAGGCTCAACCACATCTACCATATGATGATTATATTTCTCTAGAATTTCTTTACTTGGTTTATCTGTTCCGATATTTAGATTTTTATAAACGGCACTAGAATCCATATAGATGATTTCAAAAGGGTGTTTTTTCAACAACTCGATTGCAATTTTACTTTTACCTGTACAAGTAGGACCCACAATAAAAAATATCTCTTTTTTACAGCTCATTATAAATAGATAAAAATGTTCCGTATTCCAATGCTTGGAAATTTATATGAATATCTGGCAAGGGTAATTCTGTGATAAAGCTATTTGGCCATTCAACAAAATGAATTCCATTTAAGTTTAGACTATAATCTACTCCTATTTCCTGTAATTCTCTGTAATTATTTAATCTATATAGATCGTAGTGGTAAATCTTTAGGTTTGATACAGCATACTCATTAATTAGTGAGAAGGTTGGACTGTATGCATTTTTATTAGAATTTAAACTCTTTATGTAATATTTTACAAAAGTTGTTTTGCCAACACCAATGTCCCCAGACAAAAAAACAATCAATTTTGCAGTATAGAGTTTCCTCAAAAACTTAAATAGAAGAACATAACTCTTTTCAGAGCTAATAACAAAATACTTATTATGTTTTTCAAATCTAGTTGTCATGGTGAAAAGTATTCACTAGTTCTGATATTTTTTCAATTACATCCGATGGTAAAATTCCTATCGATCCTCTTTGCGATTGAATAGTATCTGCTGATAATGAATGTAATCCAACAGCAAGTAATATCGCATTTGTAGGATTGCTATTTCCCATTAGATGTATAAAAGACGCCATAACACCAGTTAGAGCATCTCCCATGCCAGCCACTCCCATATAGTGGCCACCATGATTAGAAATGAATATCTGATTTCCATCAAAAATAATTGTATTTGGCCCCTTCAACACGACGGTTCCTGAATATTTTTCCTGTATTAAACATGCCGCCTCAATTCTATTAGCACTAATCCAAGAAGGAGATCTATTCAATAACATCGATGCCTCACCCTCATGAGGAGTCAATACCCAATTATCATACTTATATGGATTACTACTCAAAAAGAAAAGGAAGCCAGCATCTACAACTAATTTTGTAGAAATAAATCCTTCAGAGACAAGATCTGCTAAATCAATAAATATAGACTCTGACCAAGAGTCTTTGGATAATCCAGGCCCTATTATCACAACTTTATAATCATTTAATTTCTTTAACTGGTTACTACTATACTCTAATGTTATCAACTCATTTTGAAATAGCGAGATTGTTTCAGCATGAAGTTTATTTGTGCAAATAATAAAATATCTAGAGCCTGTTTTAATTGCTGCTCTAGCAGATAACAGAATTGATCCAAGAAAGCCATTTGATCCACCAATAATAATATTTTTACCATATGTTTTTTTATGATCTGTATTGGAAAATTTATGATACAAAATAATCTCATCATTATATGATGGTTTTTTTAAAAGTGAGAAATCTCTTATATGAAAGTCTTTAAATAGTTTACTTTTATTTTCTTTTAGATAAATTCTAAAAGTCATTAATAAGATATACCAATGGGCATACTTGAGTAACTAGGAATTATAGATTGCATCAGTTCCTCAATGAAAGATGGCTTCTTATTGTATGTTACTAAATTAGAGTTGTTTAAATATTTTTGGTTGATATCATAAATTGACCCAACTTCATCAATAAGGCCCAATTGAAGTGCTTGTTGGCCTGTCCAAAATAATCCAGTAAAAACAGAGTTATCTTTAATTTTTTCTCCACGTGCTGTTTTAATATCTTGTATAAATTCATCATGTATATCTGTAACTAATCTATTGAGATGAGCTCTTTGTTTTTGTGAAAGGGGCTGCAATGGATCTAGCATAGTTTTATCTTTACCAGATGAAATAGTTTGAGATACTATACCAAGTTTTTCTGCGAGTGACTGGATATTAATGCTATCTAAACGAACACCTATAGACCCAACAATACTTGATGAATTTGCTATTACTACATCGCCACTTGCGGCTATATAATACCCGCCTGAGGCTCCTACATCATCTATAATGGCATAAATAGTTTTATCGGATGTTTCCTTGATTCTACTAATTTGATCAAATATAATCTTAGATTGAGTTGCACTTCCACCAGGACTATTAACATTTAGGATAATATTCTCACAGAGGTCGTTATTAACAGCTTTTCTTATCAAATCAATTGTCTTTTTAGAACTATCTCCGCCAGGTGATATAATACCACTAATGTTAATTACAGCTGTATGATTTCCTGCCTTGTAAAGATTATCAGAAGAAAAAAAAGGGAGGGTTATAATAATAAGAAAAAGTGAGAAGATTATCAATCTTGATATAATTTTGAATCTCCTCTCTGATTTCTTATCTTCTAATAATGCATCAATGAGATCTTTTAGAGTTTTTTCGTCCATAATGTATCACCTAATAAGATTTTATAATTCATTCTCTAAATTTTCAATAAGAATAGACAGATCCTTAGGAAGTGGTGACTGGAAACTGAAATGTTTTTTGTGATAAAAGGTTAAACCTGAAGAGTGAAGAAAAATTCGACTTAATCCAATTTTTCTAAATGAGGAGTTAACTGACTTATTTCCATATTTTGTATCGCCGCAGATTGGATGATTAATTGATGAAGCATGAACTCTTATTTGATGCGTTCTCCCCGTTTGAATCAAAACGTTTACTAATGTACAGTCAGTGAAACACTTTTGTATAGTGAAAGTAGATAAAGCATGTTTACCTGAATCATCTATCATCACGCTAGAATTTTTTTTTCTCTTATTTGTCTTAAGTGGTGAATCCACAACGATTTTATTCTTAGCTAGTTTCCCAGATAGAAGTGCCATATAAGTTTTCTTCACATTACTTGTTTTAAAACAATTCCCTAGTTCTCTAGCTGATTGATAATTCTTAGATACAAGCATGCAACCGCTTGTATTCTTATCCAATCTATTAACGGGCGCAATATCGGAGTTATTTTTCAATTTTTTAAGGGATGAGATAATATCATACCTAACATCAGTGCCACCATGAACAGCTAATCCTGCTGGTTTATTAATTACAAAAAAATCCTGATTTTCGAAAATTATATAGCTATCTATATTTTTAATGAATTTCTCATTCCTAGATGTCTCATTTATCTGTGGTGATATTGGTGGAATTCTCACCACGTCACTAGAGACTAATCTGTAACTAGGTTTCACACGTTTACTATTTACCCTCACTTGACCATCTCTTATCACTTTATATATTAGGCTTCTTGGTGCTCCTTTAATCGTTTTTAGGAGGAAATTATCTATACGTTGACCATCAGAACTAATACTGATATTCCTACACTTTTGTCGATTTTTAGTAATTTTATCCACGATATCATTTGAAGAAAATACGAATCATTGATATATTAACCCAAAGATTTAGATATTAGTAGAGACTACAATATAAGTAATTAAGTCCAAAGTGACATTAGAAGCACACAATAGACCTTTTAGTAGATAAGTGCATCAGTCTCACGCTAGATATAGATAACAGAGATCAGTTGATCGGTAAAAAAATGTATTACAGGATTCTAAATGAAACAGATTTTATTAAATGCCTCTCAGAGAGAAGAGGTACGTTTAGCTATAGTAGAAAACAAAAATTTGGTGGAATTAGACATAGATCTTCCATCGAAGAACATCAAATCAAACATATACAAGGGCACTATCTCCAGGGTTGAGCCTGGTCTTGAAGCAGCGTTTGTAAATTTTGGCCGTACTAGACATGGTTTTCTTCCATTCAAAGAAATATCGCCTGAAATCTTTTTGCCAGGCAAGCCTAAAACAATAAGAGATTGTATTGAAAGTGGAAAAGAAGTAGTTGTCCAAGTTGATAAAGAAGAGAGAGGCACTAAAGGTGCTGCTCTAACAACATATCTAAAATTAGCTGGAAAATATTTAGTTTTACTCCCTAAAAATCCAAATACCGGTGGAATTTCTAGACGTCTTGAAGGTAATGATAGATTGAATGCTAAAAAAATGCTCGACGCTCTCAATATCCCTGAGAAAATGAGCGTCATTCTAAGAACGTCTGGATTAAATACAGACAAAGAAACGTTAGAGTGGGATATGAATTATTTAATGCAAATCTATGAAAATATTGTTGAAAACTCCGTACTTAAGAAAGCTCCCTTTCTTGTTTATGAGGAGAGCAGTATGCTTGCAAGAATTATAAGAGATTATGTTGATGAGGAAACTGATTCGATTGTTATTGATGATCAGGGTTTTTATGATGATTTTATGAATGCTAAAAAATATTTTATACCTCACAGTAAAATCAAAGTTGAGCTATATAAAAAATCAACACCTATATTCAGTGAATACAGAATTGAAACACAGGTTCAG
>CAJWMM010000014.1 GCA_913043035.1 uncultured Gammaproteobacteria bacterium
TCGTTATTTATTTGGTCCCTTAGCACACTATCTCGCATAAAATTAACTCTACTCCAGCCCATGTGAGGTAATTTTAAATCATCTTTTGAGGATTGTATGCGTTGGACACGTCCGTCAAATATGTTAAGGCATTCAGTATCGTCTTCCTCACTAAACGTCATTAGAATTTGTAAACCCATACATATCCCAAGAAATGGTTTTCTGCTAATTAATTCTTTTAATTTAACTGTATCAAATTTGCTCTGCAGATTATCCATACAGGATTTTGCAGCGCCTTGTCCTGGAAACACTATTTTATCACTCGAGTCAATCTCTTTTATTGAATCAGTGATTACCACTTTATGTTCTTTACCACAAACTTTAAGTAGTGCTTTAGCTACACTGTGGATATTGCCCATACCATAATCAATAACAGAAATTTTTGACATTAAAGTTTTTCTTTCGTTGAAGGTATTTTGTTTAGATTTCTAGGATCGAGTGCTACTGCAACTTTAAGCGCTTTTCCGAAAGCTTTAAAAATAGTCTCTGCGATATGATGCGAATTTGCTCCTCTCAAGTTGTCAATGTGTACTGTCGCCTTCGCGTGGTTTACGAAACCGTGAAAGAATTCTTGCAGTAAATCTACATCAAATTCACCTACTCTTGATCTTGGATAAGAAACATTGTACTGCAGTCCTGGTCGTCCAGAAAAATCTAAAACTACTCTAGACAAAGATTCATCTAATGGAACATAGGATGATCCAAATCTATTAATTCCGAGTTTTTCACCAAGCGCTTTATCAATTACTTGACCTAATACAATTCCAATATCCTCAACAGTATGATGAGCATCAATTTGAAGATCTCCTCGAGCATGAATCTTTAGATCCATCATGCCATGTCTAGCAACTTGCTCAAGCATATGCTCTAAAAAAGGCAAGTCTGCCTTGAGATCAGCTACTCCGTTGCCATCTAAATCTACGCTAGCAACAATTTGGGTTTCCTTAGTGTTTCTCTCGACTTCGGCTTCACGATTTTTCATATGCTATCTATAACATATTAGAGTGATATAAGCCATTTTTTTAGAATCAATAAAAGAGATGTGCTTTGATCTCTATAATAATGATCAGCGTCAATCACCACCTGGTTAGTTATTTTCTCTGATCGAAGAGTTCCAAGATAATCTTTGTGTTCCAGTACAGAATTATGATCAAACTCTCCGTAAATATTTAACAGCTTAATATCTAGAGAACTATAATCAAAGAATGTTGCGGTTTGATCTTTATCTACTGCTCCAGCACCTAAAAGAATCACTGATTTTAAATATTTTCCTCCCTGAGAATTTAAATAGGAGGACAGCATATGCGCGCCACAACTATGAGCTATTATGATAATTTTTCCATATTCTGAGTATATTTTCTCTAATGCCAGGAATATGCGCTCATTTGAGTATGGAAATATTTTCTGATACTCATAATATGTGGCTCCTTTCTCTAATACAGGTAATTGAATAGAAAATACACTATACTCCGATTCAAGACCTTCCCTAATTGGATTCATTACAAGCGGCTCGTTTGGATAAAGACCTCTTCCATGCAGCAAGAGAATTGGTTGTCCTCTTTCCTTTATGTTTTGCAACATTATAAAACTAGAACTATCACTAAATTCAATTTTAACAAGATCAGAATCAAATTGTTCTTGAACAAATTGCTCGGTGAGATTTAATTCTCGTAAATAGTTGGGCTTAACCTCTTTGATATACGAGGTGACTATAAATGATAGAAGGATAAACTTAATAATCAAAATTTAATGACTCCTCGAAAATTTCAAGAATTTTACTTGTAATCCCAGGCTCTAATAGTGAATGTCCTGCATCATTAATTATGTTTAGTTCAGAATTATCATAATGATTGTGTAAATCAAAAGCTTGATTAAATGGACACACAACATCATAACGACCATGTACGATATAGCATTTAATATGCTTTATCTTATCGATATTCTTGATAATTTGATTCTCTTCAATAAAACAATCGTTTTTAAAATAATGCGTCTCTATTTTAGCGAGTGATATCGCACATTTATCAAATTGATCTACTACTTCTGCATTTGGTTTAAGTGATGAACAATTACCCTCCCAAATTGACCATTGCTTACAAAATTGATTAGATATTTGTTTATCAACAGAATGAATACGTTTGTAAAAAGCTGTTAATATATCATCTCTCTCATAAGCAGGTATATCTTTTAAGAAGTCTCTCCAGTAATCCGGGAAGATTGAATCTGCACCTTTTTGGTAAAACCATTGAATATCAGATTTACGACAAAGAAAGATTCCTCTTAATACAAGGGTCTTAACAGTTTCAGGATATTTCTGTGAGTATAGAAGAGCCAGTGTTGATCCCCAAGATCCTCCATAAATAACTACCTCTTGAATATTAAGATGGTAGAGAATCATTTTTATGTCATCGATTAATTTTTCGCTTGTATTGTTCTCGCAGACTCCAAATGGTGTTGATTTACCACAGCCTCGTTGATCAAATATTATTATTTTGTATTTTTTTGGATTAAAGTACCTTCTGTATATTTCACTGCTACCTGCACCAGGTCCTCCATGAAGAAAAAGTACAGGTACTCCATTTTCATTACCAGATAACTCTACCGATAATGAATGTCCATCACCCACATCTAAGGAAAATTCTAAATAAGGTTTTATCGAATTAAAAAGATTCACATTTATATTTTATGCTATAACAAGCACAAAGAATAGATTAGAATTCTGTATATTTTATTTAGTATGGATAATTTTTTCCTTTTTCTCTATTTTGAAAAATGCGTAAACTCCACATATATTGATTAACACTTCTAGAAATCAATCTTTCAAAACAAATATTTATTGTGCGTGCATCCTTGCTGGGTGAGTCTGATGGAAAGTTAGTAACAGCCTCTTCTAAATATGTGACATATTTTCCAGAATCTTTATCGTAAATGTTTATACATGGTATAATACTACAGTCTGTAAGTTGAGCTAATTTTCTTATTGTTAGTAATGTAGCTTTTCTGTCATCAAAAAAATCCGCAAATTCGGATTCTTTTAAACTAAGATCTTCATCACCAATGTAATAAAAAATATTTGGCTTTCTTAGACTTTTTACTAAAGTTTTAAATGGGAAGTTATCTCTAGAAAATATTACTGCATTATCGTCAGTTTTACATCTAGATCTTCCTATCAACCAATTAATAAACTTATTCCTAAAAGGCTTATACATACTTATTACAGGAAAATTTGAGATAGATCTCCCACCAAAATCTAATGATGTTGAATGGACGGTTAAGAGAATAACTCCTTTACCTTTTTTAAGTGACTGTTGAAGAAATTCAATATTTTCAACATTACATGATTTCCTGAGTGAGGCACTACTTCGCCACCATAGAATGGACATATCAAGAAATGATCTCCCAAGGTTCTGAAAATATTCTCTAGTGATTAAATCAATCTCTTCTTTTGATTTATTTTTAAAGCACAAAGACAAGTTACTAGCGGCTATCTGTCGTCTTTTTTCATTTGTTTTGTAGAGAATATCGCCGACTTTACCCCCTACACTCACTCTCAATGAGTTGGGTAAAATATTTATGAAAAAGGATAAAATCAAAACTAACCAAGTTATCCAATAGCGAGGGTAAAGATAGTCAGTCGTAAACCTCTCTGCCTCCGATGATTTTATATCTAACATGTTATTAATCGAACAAAATGGTTTATCTTTATTCATATAGATCTAGTATTTCCAGAAGTAGGGAGTCATTATAATGAGTAGAGTGTATATCTCAAGTCTGCCGAGTAACATTGTAAATGAGAGAAGATATTTTGAAGCTGTATTAATTGAGCTGTAGTTATCAATAACACTACCTGCTCCTGGTCCTAAGTTATTTAAACACGCCGCTATGGATGAGAATGCAGTTGTAGCATCAAGTCCTATCAAGAGTAAACCCAGAGACAAAAAAATATATGAAATTAGATAGAAAATAAAAAATAGAAGGATGTTATTTGAGACACTATCGTTTACAGCTTGACCATTAATTTTAATTGGAACCTCTGCTGATGGATGTATGATTTTTATAAGGCCTCTCTTCAATTCTTTTAGTATAAAGAGTATTCTAATGATCTTTATGCCACCTCCAGTGGATCCAGCACACGCGCCTAAAAAACTCAAAAATATCAGGGTACTAATTATTGAAACTGGCCAATCTTCATACGACGTAGATACAAATCCAGAGGTAGTTATAAAAGAGATTACCTGAAAAAGAATACCCATTACTGAAACCTGGTTAGCGTAAGCAAAAGATGAATAGATAAGAAGTAAAAATGAAATTACTATGATAAGTGAGATGTATAATCTAAATTCAACATCCTTAAAATATATTTTTAGACTTTGACTCTTGAGTGAATGGAAATGAAGGATAAAATTTAATGCAGATAAAAACATAAAAATCATACAAACAATCTCAATCTCAAAACTATTAAAGTAAGCGATACTTTGGCTATGAGTTGAGAAGCCTCCTATAGCGATAGTTGAAAAACTATGCGCAATAGCATCGAACAGGTTCATTCCAGCGAGATAATATGCGCCGGCACACAAAAGCGTTAGACCTAAGTAAACTTTCCACAAATTTTGGGCAGTTTCAGCAATTCTAGGAGAAATTTTATTATCCTTAATTGGGCCACCTGATTCGGCTTTATATAGTTGCATACCGCCAACACCCAACATTGGCAAGACAGCAAGAGCTAAAACGACGATTCCCATACCACCTAACCACTGTAAAAGTTGACGGTAAATTAATATTGAAGGAGAGAGATCATCAAGATTGCTAATAATTGTTGCGCCAGTTGTTGTCCATCCAGAAACAGATTCAAAGAAAGCATCTACAAAACTCATTGATAAGTTAATATCAAACATAAATGGGAAGCTTCCAAAGAAACTCAATAGAACCCAAAAGAGTACCACTATTAAAAAACCTTCTTTAATTTTTATATTAGAGTCAAAATTATTATTTCTATTAGGGAAAAAAAGAAGAGATCCAGATAAGAAAATAATTATAAAAGAATAAATAAATGAAGAGGTGTTTCCATCATCATAGGATAGAGAGACACCTAGTGGAATTATGAGTATAATTGCAAAAACTAGTATCATCATACCTATAATTTTTTGTATCAATGAGTAATTCATATTTTAGAAAAAGCCCACATTTACTTGGAAAAGTTTTTCAATAGTTGGTAGTTCTTTCTTGTCAAAAGCAAATATTATTATGTGATCCTCGTCTTGAATTTCTATGTCCTCATTGGCTAGTACTACATTTTTATCTCTTACAACAGCTCCGATTACGATAGATTTAGGTAACTTAAGTTGAGAAATTCTTTTTCCAACAAGATTTGAAGTTTTTTTATCACCATGGGCAACTATCTCCATTACCTCTCCGTCAATATCTCCAATTCTATTTACACTAACAATATCACTGGTTCTAACTGATGCTAAGAGTGATCCAATTGTAACGTCTTCTGGTGAGACTACTACATCAATTTCTTTAGAGACTAAATTTCTGTAAGATGATTTATTCACTATAGCTATAGTTTTACCAGCTCCCATATCTTTTGCTAGTTTTGCAGATAATATGTTTGCTTGGTCGTCGCTTGTTACCGCACAGAAATAATCAACGTCATTAATATTCTCATTTTTTAACATCGTCTCATCTGCTATATCATTATTCAAAACAACCGTCGAAGAAAGGTTCTCAGAGATATTTTTAGCAATTAATTTGTCTTTCTCAATGAGTTTAAGATTGTACGTATCCTCTAACTTCTTAGCTAATGCTGATCCGACTCTGCCTCCACCTGCAATCATTACATTGTGTGGCTCGTCTGTCATTTTTCTTAACTCACTCATAAAACGCATATTTTCCTCAGTAGCAATAAAAAGTACGTCGTCATCAGGCATAATAAAAGTATCATCGTCTGGAATTAAATATTTCTTCTCACGAAATATCGCTACAACTTTCACATCCACGTTGGGTAGATGCTCCCTAAATTCAGACAATCTTTTCCTAGCTAAAGGACCATTTGATAAAACTGTAGCTGCAATTACATGTACTTTGCCAGAAGCAAACTTAAATGCTTGAAATGCACCTGGGTGATCTATAATATTTTTCACATAGTCAGTAACTAGTATATTAGGACTAATAACGTCGTTAATAGAAAAGAATTTCTTCTGAAACCCATCCTCATCATTTAAATACTCATTTGCTCTTAACCTTGCGATCCTTTTTGGAACATTAAATATGTTTTTTGCTACATGGCAAGCTGCCATATTTACCTCATCATTGCCTGTTACAGCTATAACCATATCAGAATTGTCTGCGTCAGCTAGTCTTTGAATGGATGGATGTGATGCTAGACCATGGATAGTTTTGATATCAATTTGCTCTTTAAGGTTTTCAAGTATAGACTTATCAACATCAACGAGTGTGATATCATTGCCTTCATCAGATAATATCTTGGCGACAGAAGATCCAACTTGCCCACCACCGAAGACTATAATTTTTTTCATGTTATGTTTTGTCTAAGAACATTTGACTTTATTCTACACCAATCAAGATAGAAATTAAGACCAAAATACTTTATTTTTCTAATATTTTCTTTATATTTTTGCTGAAGACAGAGTTGGCATTTTTTAGGTCAGATGCTGTAATTGGCTTGCCTCCAGGGAATTGTAATTTTAGAATTTTCACAACACCATCACTAGCTCTTACAGACAAATACTTAGCATTTAGATCTAATATTTCACCAACCTCACCATAATGATTGCATATTTCATACTCTATATCATAGATCTTAATAATTTCATCCAGCACAACCGCTTCTGCAACTGGCCATTCGATAAATGCGCGGACTTTACAGAAAATTTCTCTACAAGAACTTGTCCATAAAATTCTTGCTTCATCTTTGGTAATCTTTTTAGCATATGAAGCATCTGACTCCCTTTGTCTAACAAATTTACTATTACTAGATAAATTAGTTATTACACTATCAATCATATTACCAGCAACATTCGATAACTCAACTTGTAAAGATTTAGTGTTGTGGGAATCATCTATCTCAACTTCATAAGAAGAAATTATCTCTCCTGTATCTATTTCCGATTTCATAGAAAAAAAAGATACCCCGGTTGTTTTATCATCACTCTGGATTGCCCTTTGTATCGGTGATGCTCCTCTCCATTTTGGCAAAATCGAACAATGTATATTGATAGAACCTAATTTTGGAATATCAAGAATTTTCTCAGGTAAAATTTTCCCGTATGAATATACAATAATTAAATCTGGATCGTATTGATTTATTTTGCTTTGGAAATCATAGCTATTCAGATCAGCAGGATAAAATGTATCTATAGAATTTAGTTCACTAAATAGACCTACTGGCGTCTTCTCTCTCTTATTTCTTCGTCCTTTTTTTATATCTTGTGTAACAGTTGCAACTACATGATGTGAGCTTTCTATTAGTCTTTTAAAGACAATGAGCGAATAGTCAGGGCTACCGAAATAGATAATTTTCAATTTTGATTCCGATTTTATATTGAATATGGAACATCCTTTCTAGATGGGAGTTTACCTTGGGCGCTTAGTTTTTGAATTTTTTTCGCAATACGGTCTCTTTTTAAATCAGATAAGTAGTCTACAAAAAGTTTTCCGTTCAAATGGTCTATTTCATGTTGTATACAAACTGCTAATAATCCTTCAGCCTCATAATCTTGACTATTACCCTCAAAGTCTGAACTCTTATACTTGATATTATTATATCTTTCCACTTTATCATAAAACCCTGGGACAGACAGACAACCTTCTTCAGATTCAATTTTGTTATTTTTTTCATATATCTCAGGATTTATCAAAAACAATGGATTGTCTCTTTTCTCACTCACATCTATGACTATCAACCTCTTCTTGATGTTTACCTGGATGGCAGCTAGGCCGATACCCTTTGATACATACATAGTCTCCAGCATTTTATTAGCTAAAGTCATTAATTCTTCGTCAAAAACCGTTATTTCTTCTGCTATTTGACGCAGTCTAGTATCAGGAAAATGTAATATTTCTAAGGTACTCATATATAAAAAAATCAAAAATCTATTGTAATGGTAATCATTTTAATAGTATAAAGTAAAAAAATATATATTTAATATTAAAGAAAAATGAAAAATTTACTTATCGTAGAATCACCGACCAAAGTAAAATCCATTGAAAAATTTCTTGGTAGGGATTTTAAAGTATTGGCATCTGTTGGTCATGTCAGAGACCTAATGGCAAGCTCACGAAAAGGAATCAATGTAGAAAACAACTACGAGCCCGTATGGAAAATATCAAAAGATAAAAAAGATGTGATGAAAGATATAAAAGAAGCATCAAAGAAAGCGGATAATGTCTACTTTGCTACTGATCCTGACAGAGAAGGAGAGGCTATATCAAAACATATATATGAAATTCTCGACAAGGCAAAGATTCTAAAAGGTAAAAAAACTTTTAGAGTAGCATTCAATGAAATAACTAAAACCGCGGTCTCTGAGGCAATTCAAAATCCAAGAGAGATCTCTGATGACCTCTGGAACGCTTATGTTGCTAGAAGAACACTAGATTATTTGATGGGGTATGATATCTCAGAATTTTTATGGAAAAAAGTAAGCAGATTAGCAAGAGGAGGGAGAGTTCAAAGCCCTGCTTTGAGATTAATAGTGGAGCGAGAGAGAGAGATTGATAACTATAATCCAACCGAATATTGGCTAGTAGCATTAAATGCATGTAAAGATAAAAACTGTATTGACTTAGACTTAGTTTCAATAGATGGGAATAAAGTCAAACAAAAAAATATTACCAATATAGAGAATCAAAATATGGCTGAAGATATTAAGAAATCTTTAGCAAAAGAAAAAAGTATATTAGTAAAGAATACAAAAACATCGGACCGAAAGATGAAGCCTAAAGCTCCCTTTACGACCGCATCATTACAGCAAACTGCATACTCTACACTAGGTTTTTCTGTCAGACAGACTTCAAGTATCGCTCAAAGGTTATATCAAGGAATGCAATTGGGTGGTGATAATATTGTAGGTCTCATTTCTTATATGAGAACTGATTCCACAACATTATCTAAAGATTGTCTAAAAGATATTGATAGCTACCTTGGTAAAAATCACCCTCAATTTAAATCAACGGAAGAGCGGAAATACTCCAAAAAGGTAAAAAATGCACAAGAAGCTCATGAGGCTATTAGGCCAACCTCAATAGATAATACTCCGGAAAAAGTCAAAAAATACTTAGAGGACCAGGAATACAAACTCTATGATCTTATTTGGAAAAGGACTGTAGCATCCCAAATGACTGATGCTGTGTATAATCAAGTAACGCTAGAGTTTGACCTAGCAGATAAATACGAATTTAGATATTCTGGATCATTTTTAAAAGAAAATGGTTTCAAAGAAATTTATGACTTATCAGACAATGATGAAAAAGATAAATTTAACAAAAAGATTTTGGAAGATATCAAAACTGGCGATGAGTTAAATATTAAATCAATAAATTTAGAGCAAAAGTTTACACAACCTCCACCAAGATACAATCAAGCTAGTCTTATTCAAGCGTTAGAAGAGCTTGGAATAGGTAGACCGTCAACGTATGTAACAATCATATCTAAAATATTAGAGAGTAATTATGTTGATCCTGAAAAGAGTAATTTCCAACCGACTGCACTTGCTAGAGTTGTTTGTGATACTTTAACTAAACATTTCAGTAAAGACTTAGTCGATTTTGAATTTACAGCGAGACTTGAAAACAATCTTGATGAAATCGCAAACGGTGACAAAGACGCAATAAGTTGTATCAAAAGTACTTACGAGCCATTTAGATCTAACTT
>CAJWMM010000015.1 GCA_913043035.1 uncultured Gammaproteobacteria bacterium
CACCTATAGTTGGATCAATGTTCAAAACAAAAGACGCAGACGCAGCGCTTGCGGATCATACTATGTATCTCAGAGGTACATATTTTGAGAGTTGCACATGCGAGACTATATGCCCATGTCTACTTTTGTTAGATCCTACCATAGGATCATGTACAGCGCTTTTAGGTTGGAATATTGAAAAAGGTCATGTTGGTACAGTTGATGTAAGTGGCACTAAAGTAGCAATGTTTCTATATGCACCTCAAAATCTTCTGAAAGGTGGTTTCACTATGGCACTATACGTAGACAGCAGTGCAAGTAGTTCACAACGTAATGCGTTAACAGAAGCCTATCATGGTATACATGGTGGACACTTAGGAGTAGTGGCAAGTCTCGCTAAAGGGGCTGAGGGTGGCCCTAGGGAATTTCTACCAACAAAATCAGCAAGAATCTCATATAAAGTGGATTCACCGCATCGACATCTTATAATTGATGGCATAGGTGAAAATAAAATGGAACAATTGGGAGGTGCTATGGGAAGACCAGTTGTTGTTCATGATACACCTCTAGCAGTTGCTCCACCATTTCCAATCACTGTCAGCAGGGCATCTAAAATGTCTTATAGTGATCACGGAATAGAACATTCTTATGAGGGTGGAAATGGATTGAGCTCGCCATTTGTTTACATGGATGGGGCTAATAAACAAACAGCAATAGAAAAATCATAATAAAGTCTAATTCTTATATAGTTAACTATCCATGATTATGGGTAGCATTATCTGATATCATTACACAATGGCATTAAATTTAAGTCTACAAAAGGCCCCTCTTAAAGATAGATTAGTCGTCTATGTCGGAGTCGCAGTAATCCTCTTGGTATCATGGGCATTCATAATTGGAATGGGATGGGAAATGGGCACACTACCTTTCTCTTCATCGTCTATGAATGGTATGCAAATGGATAGCATGGAGATGACAATGCAAGATAAATCTATTCTTAGTTCTATTCTTACATGGATGCCACCAATGAGTGGAGAGTGGTTATTTACAGATTTTTTATTTCTATTCTTAATGTGGGCTGTAATGATGATAGCAATGATGACACCATCAATACTCCCAATGATTATGTTGTTTACAACGCTCAATTCAAAAAATATCAGAGAGAATAAAGTATCTGCAAACCCACTTTATCTTTTAAGCGGTTATTTAATGAGTTGGGTTTTGTTCAGTTTACTGATCACAATACCGCAATATGGACTTCATAAAGCTGGACTTCTTAACCCAATGATGGAGCCTACACATGCTCTACTAGGTGCATTTGTTTTAATTGGTGCTGGACTGTATCAATTTAGTACATTTAAAGATGCTTGTCTGACAGTTTGTCAATCGCCTTTGAGTTTCATGATGAATAATTGGAAAGAAGGTAATCTAGGTGCTTTTGTAATTGGTTACAAGCATGGCTTTTATTGTGTAGGGTGTTGTTGGTTTCTTATGTTGACGTTATTTGCCCTTGGTGTAATGAATATAATGTGGGTAGTTATCTTAACTCTCTTTGTGATGTTTGAGAAATTGTCGGTAAAATTTCCAATGCAGTATAGATACACTACAGGAACAATTTTTATTATCTGGGGTTTATTTCTTTTTTATTTATAGTAATTTACACTTCACATAGAGATTTCATCTCTAGCATTTCTAAGTCTCTCTGGAGTACCAATATCGTCCCACATTCCTGAGTACACATCCGCAGTAATTGATTCTTCTTTATGAAGAATAGTTCCCAAATCTTTTTCTTTATACTTGATAAATAGCTTTGGTGAGTATAATCCAATACCAGTGTAAGTAAACGTATTACCAGTTTGTAGATGATTATTCGAAAGATTAAAATCACCATTTTGATAATTTGGCTTTTTAGTTAGTATTATATGTCCAAGAGCATCTCTTAAATTATAACTTTTTAGATCAATAAATGAATAATTTGTCCATATATCTGCATTAACCAAAATAAAGTTTTCATTGTTGAAATAGCTGAGTGCTTTTCTAACACCTTCAGCGGTACCTATTGGCAGCTCACCTTCATCGCTAATTATAATCCTTATTCCAAATTTTGAGCCATCACCAACATGATCTTTAATATACTCCCCAAGATATCCTGTATTAATTACAATCTCTTGAATACCAATCTCTGATAATTTAATAATTTTATCTTCTATCAAGGTGACGTTTCCTATTTTTAACATAGGCTTGGGTAAATCTCTAGTGAGTGGCATCATCCTCTCACCTCTACCAGATGCAAGTATCATTGCTTTAGTTATCACTGTTTACTCCAATCTAAGCTCATCTAAAACCAATTTTATTTCTTTAAGCTCATCATACTTGCCTACTGTCTCTCGAACATAACTTAGCGTTCTCGGTATATCATTCATATAAACAGGTTTATTATCTCGGTAATTTAATCGAGTGAAAATTCCTATCGCTTTTAAGTGCCTCTGGAGACCAGTAATATCTAACCAATAACTAAAAACATCAAAAGATGTTTCTACATCCGATATTCTTTGAAAATATGTTTTTGACATTTTGTTAATCAATTCATTATCCCATTTGATGTAACAGTCTTTTAACAACGAGACTAGATCATATGTTATTGGGCCAACCATAGCATCTTGGTAATCCAGCACGCCAGGATTACCTTTTTCTAGAAGCATCAAATTTCGCGAATGATAATCCCTATGAACAAATTTTTTAGGTATTTCATCAATTTTTTCTAAAAGATCTGTAAATATTTTTTTTATACCCATGCTATCCAATTTCTCATCATTATAACCAATATGTTTTTTAAGAAACCAGTCAATGAAAAGATTAGTTTCATTTCTTTGTTCACGAATGTCAAAACAGTCAAGATCAGATGTAGTTATGTTATTTTGCATATTGTGTATTACATCTATAGCATCTGTATACAAACAAAAAACAGTCTCATCGTTTAAGTTGTTAAGGTAGACTTTTTTACCGAAATCTGACATCAGCATTAAACCTAGACCTTCATTTACTTTTTTAATTTTGGGAACAGTGATATTTGCACTATCAAGCTTACTATTTATTTTAATAACATCCGTTAAACTTTCTTTATCCGGAGGCGCATACATTACTATATCAGTCCCTTTATTATGAGTAACCCGATAATACGTTCTAAAACTTGCATCAGAAGATGCTCGCTCAATGTTAAATGAGCCTTTGATAATCTCTCCTAGCCAACTAGATATTTTTGATATATCTTTTTTATTCATTTGTACATTTTACATGATATTATGTTTTTTTGATAAAAAAGAATTTTGTAAGCAGGTGTTGAGATGACAAAAAAAGACATATTTACAAATGCACTTAATCTGCAGCGCGAAGCGAAGAAGATTGGATTGGATTGGATTGATATAGAGGGTATCATCGCAAAAATATATGAAGAGACCAAAGAAGTTGAAGAAGCTATTCAATCTAATGAGAATGAAAAAATTAGTGAAGAATTAGGTGATTTATTATTCACTTACATATCTTTAGCAAGACATCTAGATATTGATCTTCATCAGGTTATTGAAGAGGCAGAATCAAAATTCAATCTTAGATTCTCAAAAGTAAAATCAGAATTAGCAAAATCTAATAAAACTTCTGCGACACCAGATGAGATGATTAATATTTGGGATAAAATGAAAAAAAGTGAGTAATTCACCTTGAGTTTATTTTATTGTTTTTGGGTCACAATTGGTTTTTTTCTATTTGGATAACATGATTTACAAATATCACATTCTATTCCAAAACACTGTCTTGCTTGACAGAACTCTCTTCCGTAAAAAATTATTTGTAGATGAAGCTTATTCCAAGTCTCTTTAGGAAAGATTTTTTTTAGATCTTCTTCTGTCTTTTCTACGCTTTTGCCGTTTGATAGACCCCATCTTTGAGCAAGCCGATGTATATGAGTGTCTACTGGAAAGGCAGCTTGCCCAAATCCTTGTGAGATTACAACACTCGCGGTTTTGTGGCCTACCCCGGGAAGTTTTTCGAGCTGATTAATATCAGAGGGTACTTGGCCATTGTATTCTTTGACAAGTATTTTAGAGAGCGCTAGTATTGCTCTAGATTTCTTTGGTGCTAGCCCGCATGTTTTGATAAATTTATGAATAGTTTTGTAGTGTAATTTCTGCATTTTTTCTGCAGTGTTTGCTTCCTGGAATAAATTAGGCGTGACCTTGTTTACCCTCTCATCAGTAGTTTGAGCGCTTAATAGAACAGCTATTAAAAGTTCAAAATTATTTTTATGATTTAGTGGTACCGGAGTTTTCGGATATAATTTATCAAGTTTCTCTTGGATTATTATTGCTCTATCCTTTTTTTTCATAAATTAGATGTAATTTGTATCGGTCACTCAATTTATCATCTATCCAAAAACTCGCGTTTTTTTGCTTCACGTTCTATTGCTAGCTTTAAATATTGTTTAATCTTTTCTTCTTGATTAATAATATCCCTAGTATTTTTTTCATGGTTCGCTCTAGCTAACTTTCTATAGTATCTTGCTTTAGAGTCTTCTGACTTCGCTGATGGCCATATCCATGATAATTGAGAATCATTATGAATCATTTCCATACAGTCCACTGGACATTGCTCAATGCACAGTTCACATCCGTTACATTTATCATTAATTATATAATGTTGTTTCCTTCTTGCTCCAATAATTGCATCTACAGGACACACTTTTATACATATTGTACAACCAATGCACTCATCATATTTAATATGAGCAATTTGATAATTCTCTATCCTGAATTCTTCAAAATCAGCTTCCCCATTAATCAATTTCTGAAGTAAATTTTTTGTCTGATTTGCACCTGGCTCACACTTACTTATACTCTCGTTTGAATATAAAATTGCTTGTGCATAGGATTCACAATCATCATAAGTACATTTCTTACATTGTAATTGAGGAAGAGCATCGATTATTTTTTCTAATTTATTTATTTCTTTTTTCACGATACTTTTGCGCCTGGTGTAACATCTTTATCGGGATTTATGATAATAACTTCCTCATCATGAGAGGTCGCTAGCACCATTCCATCTGAGGTACCAAACTTCATCTCTCTTGGGAGAAGGTTTGCAATCACTACAACATTTTTTCCGACAAGGTCAATTGGTGAATATGATTTTTTTATACCTGCAAATATTTTTCTATGCTCCACACCTATGTCAACCGTGAGCTCTAACATTTTCCTGGAGTCTTCAACTTCTTTAGCATCTAGTACTCTACCAATTCTCAAGTCTAGTTTTATGAAATCGTCTATTAATATTTTTTCATCTGTCATGCTAGTCTTCTCTCGCTTCAGTTTTAATTATCTCGATAGATTTTTCATCTATCCTTGTAATTATTGGTTTAAAAGGCTCTATTTTTTTCTCTAAAATTAGTTGATCGATATTATACCAGTCAATTGGCGAACATTTTAGCAACTTTTCTACACTTTCCGCAATCTTTGGGAGCACAGGTTTTAAGTATCCAACAAGAACTCTGAACATATTAATTCCATCAGAACAGACTTCATGAACTGCCTCATTATTATCTTTGTCTTTAATTTTAATCCATGGCTTTTCATCATCGATATATTTATTTACTTCGTCAGCAAGTGATGAGATTACCCGTATATTTTTAGAAAAATCTCTATTTTCATAATTCGTTTGTATAGCATCTTTCTTTTCAAGAATTTGCGTAATTAAAGATTGGTTATTTGATTTCGAAGCTAGTGTATTATCAAAATCTTTGTTTATAAATCTGGCGCACCTACTACCTATATTAATTAATTTTCCAACCAAATCAGAGTTTACTCTAGCCACGAAATCACTAAAGTTCAAATCAATGTCCTCAATTTTACTAGTCAATCGACTGGCAAAATAATATCTTAAGTATTCAGGATTAAGATGATTGAGATACGTTCTAGCTTTAATAAAGGTACCTCTTGATTTAGACATTTTTTCTCCATCTATAGTGAGAAAGCCATGACAAAATACACTTGTTGGTGTCCTAAAGCCAGCTCCCTCCAGCATTGATGGCCAAAATAGAACATGAAAATATGCAATGTCTTTTCCAATAAAATGATACAGCTCAACTTCAGTATCTCTCTCCCATGACGAGAGATAATTTATAGAGTTCTTGTCACACAGATTTTTATATGAGGCAATATAGCCAACAGGTGCATCAAGCCATACGTAAAAGAATTTTTCTTTCTCTCCTGGTATATTGAAGCCAAAATATGGTTTATCTCTTGTAATGTCCCAACTAGATAAACCATCTGACAGCCATTCTTTCATTTTATTATTAATTTCTTTTTGTACTCGATTATCAGTTAACCAATTACTAAGAAATTTTTCATAGTCTGAAAGTTTAAAAAAGAGATGCTCTGTTTTCTTTTTGATTGGTTTAGAATTAGAAATCACCGATATCGGATCAATAACTTCTGTTGATGAGTAAGTTGCTCCACATTTTTCACATGAGTCTCCATACTGATCTTTTGCCCCACATTTAGGACAAGTGCCCTTGATATATCTATCAGGGAGAAACATCTCCTCATCTTCATCATAGTACTGTTCAATCTCTCTTCTCTCTATCACTCCTTTATCTTTAAGATTATTATAGATCAGCTCTGACAACATTCTATTTTCTTCAGAGTGCGTAGTGTGGTAATTGTCAAATTCGATATGAAAATCAGCAAAATCCTCAATGTGTTCTTTTTTAGATTTCTCTATTAGTTTTTCAGGTGTAATGTTAAGTTCTCTTGCTTTTAACATTATAGGTGTGCCATGGGCATCATCTGCACAGATGTATGTACAGTCGTTATTGGACATTTTTTGATGTCTGACCCAAATATCAGTTTGTAGATATTCCAATAAATGACCAAGGTGAATGGATCCATTTGCATATGGAAGAGCGCTTGTAACTAGAATTTTTCTCATAAATATGACGTCAAATTGTTATGTTATTAATGTAATTCGTTATACTATAGCAATTGTACTTATATTGATATTTTAACGTAAATTTATATAAAATAGGACATGGAGAGAGAAAACATAGAATCGATTTTAAAGGACTACGATTGTCCATATATGGGTACAGATCTAGTCACTGGAAATACCGTCAAAGATATAAAAGTTGATGGCGATAATGTCCATATCCAGATTGTCCTAGGATGGCCTGCTGAAGGTATTATTCAAGATTTTCATAAGAATCTTACAAAGAAAATCAATGAGGCATACCCTGATGTTAAGCTGACTCTTGATCTTAAGTATGAAATTATACCTCACACGGTACAACAAAGCCTTGAGAGAGTAAAAGGTATAAAAAATATCATAGCTGTCGCATCAGGAAAAGGAGGAGTAGGGAAATCAACTACGGCAGTAAATCTAGCATTAGCACTTAAAGAAGAAGGAGCCACTACAGCTATTTTAGATGCTGATATCTATGGCCCTAGCATTCCTAGAATGCTTGGTCTTGAGGGAAAGCCAGATTCAGAAGATGGTAAAACATTGGAGCCAAAAGTAGGACATGGCCTTCAAGCTATGTCCATTGGATTATTAGTTGAAGAGGATACTCCTATGATTTGGAGAGGCCCTATGGTGACTCAAGCTCTTGAACAACTTCTAACTGATACGAATTGGAAGGATATAGATTTTCTAATCATTGATCTTCCACCAGGTACGGGTGATGTCCAGCTGACGTTATGTCAGAAAATACCGGTCAGTGGCGCTGTGATTGTTACGACCCCACAAGATATCTCGTTAATAGATGCACGCAAGGGACTTAAAATGTTTGAGAAAGTTGAAGTTCCTGTGCTGGGTGTAATTGAAAATATGAGTTCATTTATTTGTCCAGAGTGTGGAAATATGGAAAGTATTTTTGGTGAAGGCGGCGGCGAGCAGCTGGCTCAAGAAAATGGAGTCAAATTACTTGGGGAGCTACCACTACAAAAACAAATTCGAGAGGAAATGGACAAGGGAACACCTACAGTTTCTCAAAATCCTGAATCTCCTACTTCAATGGCTTTCAGGGAAATCGCACGTAAGATGGCTGCAACTTTATCTATGCGTAAAAAAGATTATTCATCAGTATTTCCAAAGATTGTTATTCAGAACGACTAACTTGGCTCAAGATCGTTAAATAAATTAACATAAATTTTATCAGTTATTTATAATATAATATCGGCATGGCAATCAAATCAGACAAGTGGATTAAGGATATGGCTAAAAATCATGGAATGATTGAGCCATTTCAAGAGAATCAAGTTAAATCAAATGGTAGTGGAAGAATAGTATCTTATGGTACTTCAAGTTATGGGTATGATGTTCGTTGCGCTGATGAATTTAAAGTTTTTACTAACATTAATTCTTCAATGGTTGACCCTAAAAATTTTGATGATCAGAGCTTTGTCGATATCAAATCTAATGTATGCACTATACCACCTAACTCCTTTGCTCTAGCAAGAACTGTCGAATATTTTAGAATACCTAGAAAAGTATTGACTCTCTGTTTAGGTAAATCTACTTATGCGAGATGCGGAATAATCGTAAATGTAACACCGCTTGAGCCAGAGTGGGAAGGACATGTCACTCTAGAGTTTTCAAATACTACATCTCTTCCTGCAAAGATTTACGCCAATGAAGGTGTCGCTCAATTTATATTTCTCGAATCTGATGAAGTTTGTGAAACATCATATAAAGATAGAGATGGTAAATATCAAGGACAAAAAGGCGTCACGCTTCCAAAAACATAATTGTGACAAAAGACAATACAGCACAAGTACTTAATAAAAATTCTTTGAATAATACACAATGGAATCAGGCTCTATTGCAATTTCAAGAATATAATATTTTTCAATCTTACGAATGGGGAGAATTGAAGAAATCTGAGGGATGGGAACCTCTTCGAATCATAGTTTCCAATAACGACTGTAAGAAGTTAACTCTGATTGCACAAATTGTTATGAAAAAAGTTTTAGGTATAAATATAGCATGGTGTCCAGGTGGACCTCTAATAACCACAGAAAATAAAGATAAAGCCGATAGTGCACTTAAAAAGTTCAAAGATATAGTTACAGAGTACAATCTTGCAAATTTAAGATGTAAAACATTTATGGAAGATAACGATATTAATAACAAATTTTTTATCAAATTCACGAAACCTTCTAATACATTGACTAGTAGGAGAACAAATATAATTAAAATGATGCCTAGTGATGACTTTCTTAGTCACATCAGGAAGAAGCATAGATACTATATTAAACAATCATTTAAAAATAATATTGATTGGCAAATCAGAGAAAACGATGAGGCTGGCTTGGCATTCTATTCAATATACGAACAAATGCAGAAAGAGAAAAATTTAAATTTACCTATCATAGATGTTTCTTTATTTGCAAAACTATTAAATTCATCGGATAACAATAGGGTAATTACACTTGCAGGATATAAAGATCACGAATGTGTCTCAGCTTGTGTTGTAAGCATATTTTATCGGAAAGCTTTTTATCATTATGCGGCATCTACAAATAGAGGTGGGGATTTAAATGCATCCTACGGTATGATTTTTGAGTTGATGAACTATCTTAATTCACTGGATATAGATATCTTAGATTTCGGTGGCTTATCCGAAGATCAGTCATCTGCAGGTGTAGATTTTTTTAAAGAGGGTTTTAATGG
>CAJWMM010000016.1 GCA_913043035.1 uncultured Gammaproteobacteria bacterium
CCGAAAACTACTTTATCTCGAGATGATGCTAGCATACATTTATTACACTCAGATACTTCATTTTGCAAGGTAGTTAGAGAGTTTTTCCCAGGAGAGGACGGAGAGTTATTATTTATCGCTCGGCTCAACCATCTTATATCTATGTTCATTTCTTTTAAGTAGTCGAACCGAGTTTTTCTCATATACCGCTCTTTTTAAGTGAATTAGACTCAGGATTTTCTTTGAGTTTGTTTAGCGCATTAATTAATGCTAAAACTGATGCTTTGACAATATCTGTATCTGCACCATGTCCATTAAATACTGTGCTATTTTTTGAGATTCTTACTGTAACTTCACCTTGAGCATCTGTGCCTGATGTTATGTTGTTTACTGAATAAAGTAACAACTCACTCTTGCTTTGAACGATTTTCTCAATGGCATTAAAAGCTGCGTCTACTGCTCCGTCACCTTCTGATTTTGCCTCCTTTAGTTCACCGTCAATATTTAGAACAAGATGTGCATTGGGTTTTTTTCCGCTCTCAGTATTCACATTCATGTAATCAAAATTTATAGAGGAGTGCTTGATAATCATATTAGATACTAAATTGATAATATCTTCATCAAAGATCTCATGTTTCTTGTCAGCAAGATCTTTAAAACGGTAGAAAAGATCATCGAATTCTGACGTAGTTTTGGGCATAATATTTAGATCTTCAACTTTCTGTTTAAAAGCATTTCTTCCAGAATGCTTTCCTAAAACTAACGAATTACTAACTAGGCCAACATCTTCTGCTCTCATAATTTCATATGTTTCTCTAGATTTAATTATACCATCTTGATGTATTCCTGATTCGTGAGCAAAGGCATTCTTTCCAACAATTGCTTTGTTTGGTTGGACAGGGAATCCTGTTATGCCAGAAACAAGCCTTGATGTTTTTAAAATATTTTTTGTATCTATGTTAGTGTCACAATCAAAGATATCTTTTCTTGTTCTTACAGTCATTACTATCTCTTCTAATGCTGCATTACCAGCTCTCTCGCCTAGTCCATTGATAGTACACTCAACCTGTCTAGCGCCATTGATAACTGCTGAGAGTGAATTAGCAACTGCAAGACCAAGATCATTATGACAATGAACCGAGAAAACCGCTTTGTTAGCATTATCAACTTTACTTTTAATATTATGTATAAGCTTTCCGAATTGATGAGGAAGATTATAACCAACAGTATCAGGTATATTTATTGTTGTTGCGCCGGAATCTATAGCAGCAGAAATCACCTCGCATAAAAATTCTAAATCTGATCTTCCTGCATCTTCAGGAGAGAATTCAACATCATTTGTAAAAGTCTTTGCGAGATTAACTGCTTTTTCTGCTGTTTTGATAACTTCCGAAGGTTTCATTTTAAGTTTTTTTTCCATGTGTATTGGGGATGTTGCTATAAAAGTGTGGATCCTCGGACTAGATGCTTCACTAAGTGCATCGGCTGCTATCGAAATGTCTTTTTCAAGTGCTCGTGCAAGAGCGCATATAGTAGATGATTTGATTAATTTTGAGATTTCTGCAACTGCTTTAAAATCGCCTTTACTTGCGATAGGGAAACCAGCTTCTATAACGTCAACTTTAAGCTTCTCAAGAGCAACAGCAATCTGAATTTTTTCATCAATATCCATCGATGCACCAGGGCTTTGTTCCCCGTCTCTTAAAGTAGTATCAAAAATTATTAAATTTTTATCATTCATTATGCAGTAAATTTATAGAAAGGTGGTACCGCAAGCTGTTACAGCGACAGCAGTCCTGGATTTAAGAGACAATTGAATTTTAATAAACAAAATTCCATAAAAAACATAATATCTCGAAATTTGTATTTTGCAAGGTTTATTAAGATTATAAGAGTTTTTTCTCTCTGATTAATACTATTCTTTTCTTAATCAATCTTGAGAAAAGTAAAGCTGGACCTGATAATCCATATAACGCAAAGAACGATAGCAATACTAGAGGTGGATCAAAAGAAATAAATGATAATGCAAGCACAATTAAGAAAAGAGAGATATGCGGTACTTTTTGCCTGATGCTAATATCCTTGAAGCTATAGTACGTTATATTACTGATCATTAAAAATGAAAGGATCAAGATCATGATAAGGCTCATCCATGAGAAATTCTCCACATTAGAACCGCTAGCCTCAACGACCCAAACGTAACAAGCTAACACTGCAGCCGACGCAGGACTTGCTAAACCAGTAAAATATTTTTTATCTGCTGACATGATTTTAGAATTAAATCTTGCTAGCCTCAACGCAACAGAAGCGACAAATATAAAACATGAGATCCAAGCAACATTCGACCAATGCCAACCAATCAGATTTAATTGCGTTAAGCTCCATAAGTATAGTAATAGAGCTGGGGCCATACCGAAACAAAGCAAGTCAGATAAACTGTCATAATACGCACCAAAAGATGTCTGAGTATTGGTTAACCTAGCTATTCTTCCGTCAAGGCCATCCAAAATCATTGCAATTAAAATAGCGAATACTGCATCTAAGAAATTACCATTTATTGATGCAATTACAGAGTAAAAACCACTAAATAAAGCTGATGTAGTGATTAAATTAGGTAATAAAAAAACACCAGGTATTTTTCTTTTTCGATTATTTTCAACCATTATTTAATCTTCTCATCTACAAGTTTTGTATCCTTCATCCAAGACATCATATCTCTAAGTTTCTTACCAGTTTCTTCAATTTTATGCTCAGATCCCTCTTTTCGCAATCTGTCGAACTCTTTTGACCCAGATTTTATCTCATTAACAAATTCATTTGCGAATTTTCCACTCTGAACATCTTTTAAGACTTCTTTCATCTTATTTCTTACGTGATCATCTATTAGAAAAGGTCCTTTTGTTAGATCGCCATACTCCGCAGTGTTTGAAATTGAATACCTCATTTCAGTCATACCACCTTCGTACATTAAATCAACAATTAGCTTAAGTTCATTCAAACACTCAAAATAAGCCATCTCTGGAGCATACCCAGCATCAACCAAAGTTTCAAATCCTGCTTTGACTAGAGCAGTTACGCCACCACACAGAACTGCTTGTTCACCAAATAAATCTGTTTCAGTCTCTTCCTTGAAAGATGTCTCAATAATACCTGCTCTTCCCCCGCCTATAGCAGATGCATATGCGAGTGCTACCTCTTTTGCTTGACCAGATGCATTATTTTGAATTGCAATGAGTGTTGGGACCCCTCTGCCTTCTACATATGTAGAGCGCACTAAGTGTCCGGGGCTTTTTGGTGCAATCATAAAAATATCATGTTTAGAATCTGGAGTAATTTGCTTGTAATGAATATTGAATCCATGTGCAAAAGCAAGCATAGCTTGATCTTGTAGATTTGGTTCTATGACCTTCTTAAAAAGATCAGCTTGATACTCATCGGGTGCGAGAATCATAATAATATCAGCTTTCTTCACTGCAGAGTCAATTGGTAAAACTTCAAGCCCTTCACTACCTGCTCTAGCAGCGTTAGCAGATCCCTCTCTTAAGCCTACAGTTACATTAACACCAGAGTCTCTAAGATTTAATGCATGTGCATGACCCTGAGAACCATAGCCAATAATGGATATATTGAGTTTGCGTATATTTTCTAAATCCGCATCTTTATCATAATAAACTTTCATTTCACCCTCACTTTATATTTTCTAGACTATCTTTACCACGACTAATACCAAGTGCTCCAGATCTGACCATTTCTATGATGTTAATTGACCCCATTGAGCTAACGAAAGCCATAATCTTTTCAGATGCTCCAGTTAATTCTACAGTATATGTCGTATCAGTGACATCTATTATTCTTGCTCTGAATATATCTACTAATCGTTTCAACTCTTCTCGTTGGCCTTTGTTGCATTTTAGCTTTAATAATAACATCTCCCTTTCAATATGTGTCTCATCAGTTAAATCTTTCACATTTACCACATCAACAAGTTTATCTAACTGCTTCATGAGCTGATTTATTTTATTCTCATTACACATTGTAACAATGGTCATTCTTGAGATAGATTCATCATTTGTGGGAGCAACATTTAAACAGTGAATGTTATACCCCCTTGCAGAGAATAATCCTGCTATTCTTGATAGTGAGCCAAATTCATTTTCCACTAATACAGAAATTATATAACGTCTATCGTCGCTCATGCTAATTCTGTCTCTTCATTCGTGGGTGATAGATGCATTTCATTATGAGCTTGTCCACTCTTTATCATTGGGTAAACATTCTCTTCTTGGTCTGTTATTACATCAACAAAAACAAGTCGGTTTTTATTACTCATTGCCTCATTCATTTTCGATTCTAACTCATCTGGCTTATCAATTTGTATCCCAATATGTCCGAAACTAGAAGATAACTTACAAAAATCTGGCAATGCCTCCATGTAAGACATTGCGTATCTACCTTCGTAAAAAAATTCTTGCCACTGTCTTACCATTCCCATGTATCTGTTATTAAGATTGATTATTTTAATTGGCAAGTGGTATTGAAGGCATGTAGCCAACTCTTGTATACACATCAAGATACTTGCTTCTCCTGTGACACAAACTACTTCTGACTTTGGGTATGCTAGTTTTACACCCATAGCAGCCGGTAATCCAAAACCCATGGTTCCAAGACCACCTGAGTTGATCCATCTATTTGGTTTATCAAATTTGTAATATTGTGCAGCCCACATCTGATGCTGACCAACATCTGATGTCACAAAAGCATTTCCTTTGGTGATATTGTATAAACTCTCTATGACTTGTTGAGGTTTTATAATATCTTTTGATTTTTTATAACCTAGGCATTTTCTTTGTCGCCATTTCTCAATCTTCTTCCACCATTTTTCAATATTTTTTTTATCAATTTTCCTAGTGAACTTTTCTACAGATTTTGTTAGATCTTTGAGAATCGAAGATGTCTCACCAATAAGCGATAAATCTACTTTAATAATCTTTGAAATTGAAGATGGATCAACATCAATATGAATTATTTTTGCAGATGGACAGAATTTCTCAGTATCTCCTGTGACACGATCATCAAATCTTGCGCCTACTGCAAGTAATACATCACAATCATGCATAGCCATATTTGCTTCATAAGTTCCGTGCATTCCTAACATACCTAAAAATTGCTTATCCGTCGCAGGGTAACCTCCTAGTCCCATTAAAGTATTTGTGATCGGGTAGTTTAGTTTTTTAACAAGTGAATGAAGGTGTTTATGAGCATTACCTAAAATAACTCCACCTCCAGTGTAGATCATTGGCTTTTTAGCACTACATAATATTTTTGCAGCTTCTTCAATTTTCGTAGTCACCTCTTTTTTTGGAGGTTTATATGACCTAAGTTTTACTGTTTTTGGATACTCAAATTTAATTTTTATTTTTGGATCCGTTAAATCTTTGGGTATGTCAATTAGTACAGGACCAGGACGACCTGTTGTTGCTATTTTAAATGCTTTTTTGAAAACTTCAGGAATTGATTCTCTACTATCTATAAGAAAATTATGTTTGGTTACTGGTCTTGTAATTCCTGTTGCATCTGCTTCTTGGAACGCATCACTTCCTACGTATTGTCTCGATACTTGGCCTGAAATTACAATCATAGGTATCGAGTCCATATGAGCAGTAGCAAGACCTGTAACACAATTAGTTATTCCTGGACCAGAAGTTACAAGAACAACTCCAGGTTTTCCACATGCTCTGGCATACCCATCAGCCGCATGTGTTGCTCCCTGTTCATGCCTTACCAAAACATGCTTAATTTCATTAGAACTAAATAGTGCATCGTATATATGTAATACGGCACCACCAGGGTACCCGAAGATATACTTTACACCTTCGCGCTTCAAGCATTCGATAATAATCTCTGATCCACTTAATTTCATTATGTCTCACTAATAACCAAATACATGATACATTCTTTTCATCAGATCATCATTATTTATATCAACTTTTTATGTATTAATTGAAATGGATGATATTTATATTAAACCGAGTGAGATAAAAGTTGAGCAATTTAAAGTACTCTAAAATGTAATTTTGTAGAGCCCTTTTGCTTATCTTTCCATCTGGATTTACTTCTATTGGATAGAGATCAATCTTGTCAGATAGATCAAATTGAATTAACAGTTTTTGGACTCTGTTGATGTGATAACTATCTGTAACCAATAGCATTTTAAATGATTTAGTCTTCAGAATCTTTGAAAGAGAGATAATTTCATCACGAGTGTTCTTATTATCACCGAATAATATAATATTATTGCGTTCTATCCCCTTACTTACAAGGACTTCGATATAATATTGATAAACTGAAACCGATTCAGATTCTGAAACTTGGTTTTCTATTAATCTATCTTCTTTACTAAGAAGAATATAGCTAGCATTCTTGGTTGTGAATAGCTCTGATGCTTTGACCACTCTATTAACGTTTCCTGATAACACTACTATGTACTCATAGCTTAGCTCATTACTCTTGATGTTCGGATGTACTATTTCCTCTATCAACTTGACAGAAAACAGAATAAATATGAAGCTTATAACTCCAAATAAAGTGAAAAAATATGATAAAAATCTCAATTAGAATTAATTCTTTTTCATAAGAAAATAAAACTTATTATCCTTTTCCTCTGAATTTAAAAGTATATTGCCAGTTTGTTTGGCAAATGACTCAAAGTCTTTGACAGCTCCAGGATCGGTAGAAATAATATGTAATATTTGACCGGCATCCATACCATTTATTTCTTTTTTTGCTTTTATAATAGGCAGAGGACAATTAAGTCCGCTTGTATCTAGTTCTTTATCAAAATCAGACATATAAACTCCATGTTAATAGGTTATAATTAAGAGGTGTTATTTTATAAATATACTTAACAACCCTAGGTCTATGTTATTAAACTTTAGAAAATATTCAACATTTTTCTTATTGTTAATTATAAGTCTGCCGAATTTCTCATTTGCTCAACAAAATACTCCTGAACTTGGAGACCCATTTAGTTCTATCTTATCCTTAAAAAGTGAAGAAATAATAGGTATATCAAGCTATCAAAGACTGCAGAGGTTTAACGCGATTGACAATAATCCACTGGTATCTTCTTACATAAATTATCTAGGTAATTTGCTTTCTAGGAATCTTCTGGACAATAAAAGAAGGTATAATTTCTTCGTTGTAAATTCTAGCCAAATTAATGCATTTGCAATACCAGGCGGCTTCATAGGAATAAACTCTGGTCTTATTCTTCTCACAGAAAATGAAGCGCAGCTTGCATCGGTTGTTGCTCATGAAATTTCTCATATCAAACTGAGACATACTGCGGAGATGATAGCTAATTCAAGAAGAAATACCATTCCTATTTGGATTGGCATTTTTGCTGGGATGTTTTCTGGGAATCCTCAAGCGTCAATAGCAGCATTACAAACGGGGTTTGGTATATCGGCACAACAAAATATAAACTTAATACGTTCAAATGAGGTAGAAGCAGATACCTTGGGATTTCAAATTCTTGACAATGCTAACTTCGATGCGAAAGAAATGTCAAAACTGTTTCAACGAATGCAATCAGCAAGAGGTGATGTTCAAAAAAACCTTGCTTATCTGTCAACTCATCCGATGTTTGACGAGCGAATCTCAAATACGGAAAATAGATTAGAGAACTCTAGAGGGAAATTACTAAATTCAACTGATGATTATTTTTATATAAAAAACCTACTTGAGGTGTCACAAGTAGTAGATATAAATAATGCAATTAACCAACTGAATAATAAAGATTCTATATCAAGACATAAATTATCGTTACTGTACCAAAAAAAATCTGATTTTAAAAAATCTATTGATGTTCTTAAATATGACAGAGATAATATAACGGATAATATCTATCTTGCGTTTGCTTATGTAGATGGACTCCTTGGACAAGGAGAAATAGAGGAAGCAATAAGTACTTTAAATAATCTTATTAATATAAAGCCCCTTAATAAAATCCTACCACTCAAATTAGCAGAGATTTATGTAGACCATAAAAAAGGCACAATGAATGTAATTGAAAATATTAAAACACACGATAATTTTTTTAAACTGAATCCCAATTATCATCGTATTATGTCAAAACTCTACATAGATACAAACAAAAAATACGAGAGTAGCATCCACCTTGCTGATTATTATGTTTTGATTGATAATGCTAGGTTAGCGATAGATGTTTTGGAAAATTCGTCTAAATCCAGCCAGATAACTAGTTCTGATAGCGAAAAACTCATAGCTAGAAAAATTGAAATAATTTGTAAGCACAGCAGGCCACTTGAGCCAATTTTTGGCGAAAAAACTTGTAATTAAAGTAGTTTTTTTATTAACATATCAGTACTATAATATGGTTAATTTAGAGGTTATGAGAGTATTTTCCGTCATATTAACTGTTATTTTGCTTAGTTCTCACGCTTTTGCCAGTGCGGATGTGGTGAGTGAAGGCAAAAAATTGACATTTGACAGACAAAAAGGCAATTGTTTAGCGTGTCATGCCATCGAGGATGGCGAACTCGCTGGCAATAATGGGCCTCCATTGATTGCTATGAAGGCAAGATTTCCTAACAGGGAAGATTTATTCAGTCAAATATGGGATCCAACAGCCAAGAACCCTAACTCATATATGCCTCCTTTTGGTAAACATGGAGTTATTACAAAAGAAGAAATAAATAAAATAATAGAGTATTTATATACTTTGTGAGGAAGTAACATGAAAAGAAGAACCTTTTTAAAAAAATCACTTATGACAGCTGCAGTTGTCACTACCTTTGCTGGGTTAATGATAAAACCCAAAAGAGTATTTGCGGCTTGGCCAAAGAAATCATTTGATATCACAGATTTAAGTGATTCTATTAAGAGTGTGTACG
>CAJWMM010000017.1 GCA_913043035.1 uncultured Gammaproteobacteria bacterium
TATCCGAAGATCAGTCATCTGCAGGTGTAGATTTTTTTAAAGAGGGTTTTAATGGCGAGGAAATTAAAAGAGTAGGAGAATTCGACATCGCTAAATCTATTTTGCATAATTATATTTTTAATAAAGCACTTGATTTTAAGAAAAAACGATAAGGAGATACTATGAATCTGACATCACTTAAATGGGTAAGTACTGCTTTTGTATTGACAGGAATATTTATTGCGCAGTTTAATATTTATCCATTGTACATCTTTATACATTCTATAGGCGCAGCTGGATGGATGGTTTCGGGATATTTAATGAATGATAAAGCGGTCATGATAAATTTTGGCCTTCAAATCCCAATTTTTATAACTGGCTATATAAATTATTTTCTTATTTGAATTAATATAGTTCCATAAAAGCTAAATCGATATTAGCTTTAAAATTTCTACCAATTGCTACAACGCCAATTGTTTTTACATCAATTGATGCCACAGACGTTGGCTGATAGAAGTTAGATTTTTCAAATAAATCAAAAGGTATTTCTATAATAGACCATTGATCGGTTGCAATAAAATTTGCTTGATAATATTGCCAAGGTAAAAATAAATATTTAGTTCTAAGGTGTAATGCATACTCTTCATTATTACCACGAACTTTTATTCTAATTCCATTATATATTTTATCTTTTGGATGATTTTCTACTTGAGTTCTGAATTGTATGAAGCCACCATTGTTCTCTGTTGAAACATCACCTTGCATATTGTAGTGAGGTACATCATCAGATCCACGCTTTTCAAATGTCCCCTCTGAGACACCCCCCATAACTTTGTCAGTGACAAAACACCATTTTGTAGTTGTTTCTTCACAATAGTCTCTTTTTTCTGCAGAGCTATTTGAGTTTTTCATATCATCTATTATCATAGTATCTGCGTTGACACTGTTATAAAAAAATATTAACACAAAAAAACTGATAACACAGGTTGTGATTTTTTTACCTAAATGATACGCATGACCATCCATTTTTCTTTGCCTCCCTTAATAATTTTTCATCACCATCTACTACAATTGCTTCTCGTACTTTCTCTAATAATGGTAAATCATTAAATGAATCAGAGTAAAATCTTGATTCAGCAAGCACATACCCGTTTAAGTTAATCCATTCTGTTACTTTTTGCAATTTACCCTCTCTAAAGCACGGTAATCCCAAAACTTGACCTGTAAATTTTTTATTTGCCACCTCAAATTCTGTGGCAATTAGTTCCTCAACACCAAATAAATTTGCAATAGGTTTTGTGACAAAATCATTAGTAGCCGTTGCAATGATAACTGTGCTGTCTTTCATTTCTTCTTTTACCTTTGTCAATGCTGCTGGTAATACAATAGGCTTTACTTTCTTTTCTATGAATTCTTCCCTTAATTCTAGGAGTAAATCCATCTCATTGTTCTTGAGTGGCTCCAAACAGAAATTAAGAAATCCATCGATATCTAAGCTTCCTTCATAATAATTGTTATAAAATTGCTCACTCCTCAAAAGATAATCATCATTAACAATTCTTTTCTCTGCTAGAAATTCACCCCAATTCCTATCACTATCACCGTTTAATAACGTATTATCTAAGTCGAATATTACAAGTTTCTTCATGAGTCACTGATAAACATATAGGAGAATTTACTTAACTAATTAAGAAAATTCACATTATGCATAATTAAATTACTTCATATTGTATTATGATAAGTATATGAATTAAATATTTATAATGATAATAGTCAACATGAAGGGTAAAAATTATAGGAAAGGCGTAGGCATGGTCATTGTAAACCGAGAAGGTCAATTCTTTCTAGGAAAGAGGATTGGTGCTGACGCTTGGCAATTTCCTCAAGGTGGCATCGATGAGGGTGAGACTCCGGAGGCTGCGTTATATAGAGAATTATTTGAGGAAACCGGTCTAAAAAAGGACAAGGTAGAAATAATCGATATCAGCAAGAAGTGGCTTGTCTATCACATACCTCATGTTTTTCAGAGATCAAATAAAAAATACGACGGCGCAATGCAGAAATGGTTTTTACTGAGATTCATTGGCGAAGATATTGATGATATAAATTTAAACGCAACTGAGCATGCCGAATTTGATGCGTGGAAATGGAGTGATAAAAAAACAGCTATTAAAAGCGTTATAAAGTTTAAGCGCAAAGTTTATGAGAGCATTTTACAAGAATTCTCAAATGTTTTGGAGGAAGGTTAAAATGCCGAATACACTCATAGTTTACTCATCGGTAGACGGACATACCAAAAAAATCTGTGACAAAATTGAAATGACTATAGCTAATTCTGACAGAGTAGAAACTGTGTCTATTGATGATGTTTATAATAAGGATCTTGTCACTTATGACAAGATAATAATCGGTGCAAGTATCAGGTATGGCAATTATCGACCATCTCTCTTTCAATTTATTACAGATAATAAAAAAATACTAGAATCCAAAATGAGTGCATTTTTTAGTGTTAACATTGTTGCAAGAAAACCTGAGAAAAATTCTCCTGATACTAATCCATATATGAAAAAATTTTTGAAAAAATCATCCTGGGAACCTAATTATTTAGGAGTTTTTGCAGGTCGTTTGGATTTCCCAAATTATAAGTTCACAGACAAGTATATCATTAAGTTTATTATGTGGATGACTAAGGGTCCTACGGATACAACTAAAACGTATGAATTTACTGATTGGGATGGTGTGGATGCATTTGCCAAAAAACTAATTTCATAACCATTTAATAATCAACTTTAAGCTGTATAATATTGATAACTTAATTGTCATGAACTTGGTGGTACGTAACTTATGATATTAGTCGGAATAGTTGGGGCTTCTGGTTATACTGGTGAAGAACTAATTAAAATATTATACCAACATCCAAATGTTGAATTGAGAACACTCACATCTAGCAAAAATGTCAACGAGAAAGTGAAAGATGTACTTAATATAGATTTTCCATATGAAGGTACGTTCTGCTCCCCTGATATAAATAATCTAGATGGGTGTGATGTTGTTTTTTTTGCAACTCCAAATGGCGTAGCAATGGGTATGGCAGAAAAATTAGTGGAGAGGAACATCAAAGTAATAGATATCTCTGCGGATTATAGAATCAAAGATATCGAACTTTGGGAGAAATGGTATGGTCAAAAACATTTATCACCTGAACTTGTAGATCATAGTGTTTATGGATTGCCTGAAATGCATGGACAAAAAGAGAAGATCGCTTCCTCGATGATAATAGGAAACCCTGGGTGTTATCCTACAGCAGCTTTATTAGCATTACTTC
The DNA here is from genome assembly GCA_913043035.1 of uncultured Gammaproteobacteria bacterium. Classification (GTDB taxonomy): domain Bacteria; phylum Pseudomonadota; class Gammaproteobacteria. The sequence continues at coordinate 3,305 of CAJWMM010000017.1, forward strand.
CAATTATTGATTATCTTCCAAAACAAAATATACTTATTGACGCAAAATCAGGAATAAGTGGCGCAGGCAGGAACCTTGATAGCAAGAAACTGTTCCCTGCAGGTGAAGATGACTTTCAAGCTTATGCTGTAAAGACTCATAGACATTACCCAGAAATTTTGAGTATTCTTCGAACCATAGATTCCGCGAACTCAGATGTGCTATTTATCCCCCACTTAAGTTCCATGATCAGAGGTATTTTCTCTAGTATCTATGTAACAACTTCTTTAAATGGGCAAGACGCGATTTCTGATATTTATAGGAGATATTATGAGAGTAGCGCGTTTGTTGAAATATGCCACGACGACCTTTTTCCAAAAATATCAGATGTTAGTAACACGAATAAATGTCTTATTTCTCTTAAATATATTGAGGATCAAAAGGGCTCAGTTAATTTAGTAATTTTCTCAGTTATCGACAACCTCGTTAAAGGTGCTTCGGGTCAGGCAGTCCAAAATATGAATATTATGTTCAATCTTGATGAAAAAACAGGCTTAATTTAGCTGAATATCCTTGCTAAATGTCTTGGTAATCAGTTAAACTAAAAGTTCGCCAAAAATTTAAATGGGTGGATATTATGAAAATCGGTGAAATATTGAGTGGAAACAAATCTATGGATGTAAATGCTGCACCTTCGAAGATGACTACTATAGGAAACAATTCCACATTTACTGGGAACATCACTTTTACAGGAACCTTGAAAATATCAGGCACAGTAAAAGGCAACATCGAATCAAATGAAGATGCTGACGCAAACTTAATTCTTGATCAAAATGGTATTGTAGAAGGAGATATAACTGCTCCTAACGTCTTAATAAGAGGTGAAGTTAATGGCAATGTACATTCTTCTTCTCAGGTCGAAATAGACGTCTCAGCTCTGGTTACAGGAAACGTCTACTACGATGTTTTAGAGATGCACGGTGGATCAACAGTAAATGGAAGTTTGATCAGAAACATGGGTAAAACTGCTGGCTTATTGGAAAAAAAGGCAACAAAGTCCAATACTAAAGAGGAAAATACCACTAATTCTGCAAGTTTTTTACAGTCAATAGATAAGAACGACAAAACTAAGTAAATTGTTTTTGTGAATTAATTTATATATAATTAAGCGTAATTCAGCTTAGGTAGAAGTTATATGCAAACACAAGAAGGTACAGCTAATTTAAAAGACCCACTAGTCTTTACAGAAAGTGCTGCAAAGAAAGTGAAGACATTAATTGAAGAAGAGAATAACCCTAAATTAAGTCTTCGAGTTTTTATTACAGGCGGCGGCTGTTCTGGTTTCCAATATGGTTTTACTTTCGATGAGAAAGTTCAGGATGGAGACTCTGAAATTGAGAAATGTGGAGTAAAACTCTTAGTAGACCCAATGAGCATTCAGTATCTGAGAGGGGCAGAGATTGATTATCAAGAAAGCATAGAGGGTGCTCAGTTTGTAATTAAGAATCCAAATGCTAAAACTACATGTGGTTGCGGTTCATCTTTTTCGACCTAAAAAACTAAAAAGGCGACTATAATATGACAGATTATCATCCAGGATTAGATGGTGTAATAGCCACAGAATCTTCTATTTCAGATATTGATGGTGCTAAAGGAGTCCTGAGTTATCGAGGCTTTTCAATCGAAGAATTAGCACAAAAAAGCACTTTTGAAGAAACAGCCTATTTACTTTTGACTGGTGAATTGCCTAGTGAAGATGACCTAAAAACATTTACCTCTAGTATGTCTGAATCAATGAATCTACCACAAGATTTATTAACACTCCTCAATTCGTACCCTAAGCAATCAGACAGCATGTTTGTTCTTCAATCTGCTGTTGCAGTATTGGGTTCATACTATGATATTGATTTTGATGCAGAAAAATTAAAAACTGGTGATTATAAATCTGATTATTTTATTGATGTATCTGCTAAATTATTAGGAAGTATTGGAGCTATCGTTGCAACCTGGAATAGAATTAAAAATAGTAAAACCGTCATTCCTCCAAGTGAAGATAATAGCTATGCTAGTAATTTCATGCAAATGCTAGATGACGAGATTAATACATCAGATTTAATTCACAGAATAATAGATGCTACATTAATTTTGCATGCTGAACACACCATTAATGCCTCTACTTTTACCTCAATGGTTACATCATCAACCTTAGCAAAGCCAGCGCAAGTTATCGCATCTGGAATAGGATCTTTGTCTGGACCACTTCATGGTGGTGCAAATCAAAAAGTTATAGGTATGTTAGAGGAAATTGGTGATAAAGGTAACGTGGGAAGGTGGCTTGAGAATAGACTTTCAAGTAAACAAGTGGTTTGGGGAATGGGTCATAGAGAATATTCAACAAAAGACCCACGTGCAAATATCCTAACTGAGATGGTAAAAAAGCTGTTCGAAGAACAGAGCGGAAAGGTATCTGGTATGTTTGAAACTGCCATAGAATTAGAACGTGCATGTGAGGCTAAATTGTCTCAAAAGGGTGTATATGCTAATGTTGATTTTTACTCAGGTATACTTTACAAAGAAATCGGCATTCCCGTTGATTTATTTACACCTCTATTCGCTATATCGAGAACTTCTGGTTGGCTCGCTCACTGGATCGAGCAAATAAGTAATAACAAAATTTTTAGACCAACTCAGAACTACATTGGTGCAAAACCTAGAAAGTTATAGCATATCAGTAAATATTGCCAAGAAGATTCGGAGATCTCTTACCAGTAATCGTAGAACTAAATATTTTTTGACCTTTAATCCTCTTGTATGTTAACCATGCGAAAGCAGTTGCTTCCAAGTTTTTTTCAGTTATACCAAAATTCATTTTATTCACTCTTCTATGCTTTATCGAGCTAAGTATCCCATCTATAATCATTTGATTATTAACTCCGCCACCATATATATATATTTTTTTCTCTCTTAAGCTGTCCTTATTTAATTCTTGTGCTACCGTTGTAATAGTAAAGTAGGTTAATGTGGTAAGAATATCCCTATTTGATATTTTATAGCCAGTCAACCTCACTTGTCTCTCTAGCCATTTAATATTAAATTTCTCAAACCCGGTACTTTTGGGATGATTTTTTTTAAAAAAACTATCTGAGGTCATACGTCTGAGTAATTGATAATCTATCTCACCTTTTTTAGCTAAGTTTCCATTCTTGTCAAAATCTTTTTGAAATTTCCTCTTACACCAATTATCTATCAAATAATTTGCAGGCCCTGTATCATAGGAGATAACTTTACCAGCCTTATGAATTGATATATTTGCAAAACCACCAAGGTTTAAAAATGATATTTTTTTACTTAATTTTTTATTTAAGAATCCATGAAAATATCCAGTCAGTGGCGCTCCTTCTCCCCCAGATTTAATATCACATTGACGAAAATCAGCGACTAATGGAATATTGAGAGAAGATTTGATTATATTGGGATCTCCCATGTACGTTGAGGTCTTCCTCTTGGGATCATGATTCAGAGTAATACCGGGATATCCAATACCGTGAATATCGCTTTGACTTAATTTATTTTTTCTAATCGTTTTAACTATACATTCTGATATAAATTTAGAGATGTCGTTTTGCGTAGATATTGATACTTTTTTTAAGTCTTTAGATTTTATTATCTTTCTTTTTAATGATGTTGTGAATAAGTAAGTATGAAACGATCTAACCGACAGGTTTCTATTTTTGAATCTCACCAAAGATATATCAAGTGAGTCAAGACTTGTACCGCACATTATTCCTATATAGTATTCTGACATTTCGATATAAAACCAAGTATATTTATTATATAGTTTATTGAAAGAATATGAAAAAAATAAACGAACAATTAGAAATAATAAAAAAAGGTACATCTGAGATTATCAATGATAAAGAGTTAGAGCAACGCCTCAAGGATAATAAGAAATTAGTTATAAAAGCAGGGTTGGACCCAACAATGCCTGATATGCATCTAGGTCATACAGTTGTGTTGAACAAATTGAGGCAATTTCAAGAATTAGGACATGAGGTTGTTTTTCTTATAGGAGATTATACTGCATGCATTGGAGACCCTTCTGGGAGAGATATAACAAGACCTACCGTTGATATAGATCTAATTAAACAAAATACTAAAATTTATAAGAGAGAAATTTATAAAATTCTTGATAAGGATAAAACTAGAGTCGAACTGAATTCTAAGTGGTTGGGTAAGCTAAAAGCATACGATATAATTAAACTTGCATCTGCTCAAACAGTAGCACGAATGCTTGAGAGAGATGATTTTGAAAAACGATACAAATCAAATCAACCAATATCAATCCATGAGTTTCTTTACCCATTACTTCAAGCTTATGATTCTGTAGAGCTTGGTTGTGATGTTGAGTTAGGTGGAACAGATCAAAAGTTTAATCTTTTATTAGGTAGAAAGTTACAGGAGTTAAGTAAACTAAAACCTCAAATCTGCATTACTATGCCAATTCTAGAGGGCTTAGATGGTGTAAAAAAAATGTCTAAGTCTTATGATAATTACATTTCTATATCAGAGGATCCTGCAGAAATGTTTGGTAAACTAATGTCTATATCTGATGATTTAATGTGGAAATATTTTGATTTATTAAGCTTAAAGACCAAGAGGGAAATTAATAAGATAAGCACAGATTGTAAAAATGGCTCAATGAATCCCAGAGATGCCAAGCTTGAATTAGCATCAGAGATAGTCGCTAGATTTAATGGCGAAAAAAGTGCCATGAAATGCAGAGATAATTTTTTAAAAAGATTTCAGAAAAACGAACTTACAGACGACATCAAAGAAATTAAAATAAATTCTAAAGATGAATTCGATATCGTATCACTCCTTGTTCAATTAGGAGGTGTTTTATCTTCTACATCTGAGGCAAGGAGAATGATTAAGCAAAACGCTGTAAAAATCGATAATAAAGTTGTCTCATCATACGATCATATCTGTTCAAATAACAAACAATTTATCCTCAAAGTTGGCAAAAGAAAAATTTATAAAGTGATCGTTAAATAGTCACTTTAGACAAGAAAACACTAGGATAGTGACCCAAAGATGGGTATAATCATCTCCACGTGCTCATAATGAGGCACGACTCAATAGATCTGTAAAAATTTGGAATGATTTGTGCGTAGTGCCTGTATTTTACTCACTTAATATTACAAGTAGCACTTAAAGCTACTCAAAAAAATTAGTCTAATAAGACTTAAAATTATATAAAGTGAAGAGTTTGATACTGGCTCAGATTGAACGCTGGCGGAATGCTTAACACATGCAAGTCGTGCGGTAACACTTCGGGTGACGAGCGGCGGACGGGTGCGTAACGCGTGAGAATCTACCATTTAGTGGGGGACAACTCGGGGAAACTCGAGCTAATACCGCATGTGTCCTACGGGATAAAGCAGGGGATCTTCGGACCTTGCGCTAATTGATGAGCTCGCGTGAGATTAGCTTGTTGGTAAGGTAATGGCTTACCAAGGCAACGATCTCTAGCTGGTCTGAGAGGATGATCAGCCACACTGGGACTGAGACACGGCCCAGACT
>CAJWMM010000018.1 GCA_913043035.1 uncultured Gammaproteobacteria bacterium
GAGAAAAATATAATTTGGAGTGAAAAAATAACACCATCAGTTGACCTATTGAAATCAGTTATAAGAAAAAATGAAAACTATCAGATAAATTATAAATTGAGTCCAAATCAAGGTGTAATATCTAACAATGTGATTCATATGAGGTCTTCATTTACAAATACATCTAATAAGAATAGGCTGTTATATAGATTAAGGTCTAAGAAGAGAATAAGTATCTGATGTTATATTTGAGCACACTGCTGATACAAGAGAAAAATGTTGAGAGTTTCGATGAATTACTGGAAGTTATCAAAACAAGGGCAAAGTCAGGAGAACGTTTCATTCGCCTTGATCTTAAACCGCCTTATCCTGATACACCAAAAGATTGGGAAGAAAAAGTTGAATCAGCATTTACTGGGTATATTGAATAGTGTGGATTGAAGAAGAAAAAAAACTACCGTCTGATATGTCAAAAATGGTGGATGTGGCTTTTAAAATAAATTGCAAGACTCTACCATACGACCATGCATTCTCTTTATCAAATGCAATTTTAAAACATTTGCCATGGTTAGAGGATAATAAATTAACAGGTATTCAAACTTTGCATGGTCCTGAATCAGGCAACGGCTGGACAAGAGCAGAGAATGAAGAGATTTTTTTGTCAAAGAGGACAAGATTGGTTTTGAGAATTCCTAAATCTGATTTTGAAAAAGCATGTGTGCTTCAAGGCGAAACTCTGAGCGTGCTTGGGAATGAAATTAAAATTGGAAAGGCAAGCAAGAAACCATTTTTAACGGTTAGAGATTTGATATGTAGATTTGTTCTTACTGATGATGATTTAGATGAAAGTGAATTTCTTAAATATGTTGCAGAAGAATTTGAGCATAACCAAATCCATCTTAGGAAAGCTATTTGTGGTAAGACAAAATCATTTACAATCAATGGTAATCAAAAGTTTATGAGGAGCTTAATGATTGCCGATTTATCTAAAGAAAACTCAATCAAACTTCAGGATTTAGGAGTGGGTATAGGTAGGATTTTTGGTTGCGGTATTTTCTTACCTCATAAATCAATCGATGCGGTAGCTAATTTTAAAGAAGATTAATAATCCCTGTAGACATAATTACCACAGTATATTAGAATTTTCCAATATAGCTATTATTAGTCTAGTATAGAAGTGGAGCGATACTATGAAAGTTGAAGTAGATGGAAATGAGATACCTACAACAGATACTGGTTTTCTAACTAACTTGGAAGACTGGTCTGAGGAAGTTGCTAAAGTCATTGCTGAGCAAGAAGGCATTGAGCTAGCTGAGAGACACTGGGATGTAATTAACTATCTCAGAGATGAATTCATCAATAATAAAGAAAATCAGCCTAATACAAGAAATATGGTTAAGGATTTGGGTAAGCTCTGGGGTGAGAAAATTGATACAAAAACGCTTTTTGATTTATTCCCTGGAAATCCTAGCAAGCAAGCCGGAAGAATTGGTGGTTTGCCTGAAAGTAGACGAAAAGGCGGATATTAATGTCAGACGAAAAAACTAAGCAAGAAGATACAACCGCAGAAATTGCCAACACAGAGGAGAATGGAAACTCTTCAGACGAAGAGGTAATTAAAAAGCCTGATAAAAGAGCTTTAGAAAAAGAGAGAAAAGAAATTATTTCGAAAATGCTAAGAATTCAGAAAGAATTTATGGCATTAGAAAGAGAGAAAGGTGTAACTGAAAAAGATATTCACCATAACCCGCAGGGCATCGTAAAAGAATATAAAGAGGAACACGAAAAACTTGCAAACAGGTTAGTTGATATTGCTCATGCGTTAAAAGGGTCAATAAGAACATAATGAATAAAGAGTATTTTGATTTTGTGACAAAATTAGAAGATTTGGGGGTTACAGATGACTACCTAATTGGCTGGCAAGAGGGTTATTTGAGATCCCCAAAAGTTGAAGAGCAAAGAGTAACTGATGCATATGATGCAGGCTATGAAGATGGTGAAAATAAAGTTACAGATAATGCAGAAAAATTTAAAAAATAAATTATTTCATTAAAGAGTTATAAACTTCGATAAATTTCTTGCAGATTTCTACTGCATCAATATCGACAATTTGATCCATTACCCATTTGTTGGTTTGACTTGAACCCATAGCATCCTGAATTTTCTTTGCTAAGTGTCTGTAAATGGAATAGTTTTGCTCCCCTGGAGAAAAATCATAATCAGAGTACTCAGAAGATCTGAGGTTTAATGTTTTTATATATCCAGTTTTATAATCTCCTGCACCGAACAAGTCTTCACAATTTTCTTGCATAGTCCTTGCTGAATGACTTCCTATTTTATTCATAACTTCTATTCTAAAATTATCTGAATGTTCATCGCTAAACAAAAGTCTATCCGCTATGTGAACTTGAAATGACATAAATTCTACAATTACACTTATCCTCTGATGATCTGAAGTATAATCAAAATCTTCTCCGTGCAAGTTTCTCGCCTTATCTAGAGCAAGCCTCCAACCTATGTATGACATTGCACTTGCAAAATCCTCACTAGTTTTATCACGTTTAACGGTTTTAGACCATTTACTCTTAATTCTGATAGTCATTTTATAAATTTAATGTTCATATATAATGGCTATATTATATAAGATATGAATAAATATGGATATTAAAATAGATAAACGCCTTATAGAAGTAAGCTCGGGAAGCTTTATTTTCGAGTTTACTAATTCACTTGATAGCACTATTTGTAGTGATATTATTACTCGTTTTGAAAACTCAACAGAGGAGCATTATCGAGGGAGAGTTGGACAGAATTTTGTTGAAGATACAGGTGTGAAAAAATCTACAGATATGGTGATTAGTGGCAAAGACTCTTGGAAAGACGTAGACGACTTATTATTCCAAAGTCTATCGAAAGCACTATCGAGCGTTAAAAAAGAGTACGATTTCTTTAATGGTCCTTTCAAAGATATTGGCTATGCTGTTCAGAGAACGGAGCCAGGAGAGTATTTCAATTGGCACATTGATAGTGGCAGTCATCAATTTAGTGATAGACAGCTAGTTGCAATTTGGTATCTTAATGATGTCGAAGGGCCTGGTGGAGAGACGGAATTTATCAATCAAAATGTTAAGGTGAAGCCTGAGAAAGGTAAGCTTATTCTCTTCCCGCCCTTTTGGACTCACGAGCATCGTGGTGTTAAACTGCAAAAGGGAACCAAGTATATAGCTACAACATGGATAGTATTTAAGACATGACCAAAGATATTAAAAATTTATCCTCTGAGGAACTCATGAAATCAGTAATTCAAAGAGTGGCGACAGGGCCTGAGTTGAGTAAAAATATTTCAAGAGAGGAAGCAAAAGCATCTATGGACTCAATACTAAACAGGGAAGTAAGTGATATCAGATCAGCAATATTCTTAATTGCATTAAGAATGAAAAGAGAGACAGAAGACGAAAACCTTGGTGTGCAGGATGCAATGAATGAGAATACGTCACAAATTACATGTGCTTTAGATAACGTTATAAATGTTGCAGATCCATATGATGGCTATACTCGTAATATTCCATCTTCATTGTATATCCTTCCTCTCCTTGCAGAGTTGGGCTTTCCAGCATTTTCTCAAGGTGTAGAATCTGTAGGACCAAAATATGGATGTACTCATCATAAAATACTTAAACTCGCTGGATTAGATGTATTACTCTCTGATAAAGAAGTTTGTGATAAATTAGAGAACAAAAAAATAGGCTGGGGATATATTGATCAAAGTATATTTGCTCCTAAGCTTTATGGGTTAAAAGATCTACGATCGGAAATTATAAAAAGGCCAGTCATAACAACTATAGAAGTTTTAGCGAATCCAATTAAAGCTAAAAATACTCATTTTGTTACAGGCTATGTGCACAAACCATATCCACCAATATACTTAATGCTAGCCAGAAATGCTGGCTTTGATAGTTCTATAGTCATTAGAGGCACTGAAGGTGGGATTGTTCCATCTCTCAGGCAAAAAGCCAATGCACATTTTTACTCAAACAAAGATAAAAATGACGAGCTGATAGAAATTGAGCCAGGTAAGGACTTAGATATCAATCAAACTGTAAGAGCAGTAAAAATACCAGATGAATTTGAGAAAAAAACAAAGTTAGACAAAATTGAAATAAAAGTTGATGCTCAAGAAATAGCTAAAGAATCTTTAAAATTAGGAATGGATGCGCTCTCCGGTACCGCTGGACCAATGAGAGACTGTATAGCGCTAAGTACATCCATAATACTTCAGCATGTTTCTCAACAATCTATAACTGACTGCTTCAGAGAAATTAATGATGTATTAGATAGTGGTGCTGCACTAAAGAGATTCAAGGAAGCACTATGAATAAAATACTACTAGGCAACATTGATGAGATAAATATTAACGATATGAAACAGATATCCGTAGATAATTGTAATTATCTAGTAGCAAATATTAACGGAGAGATTTTCGTAACTGATGACTTATGTACACATGAAGATGCAGAATTAACAATGGGTTGTCTTAAAGGTAATACTGTCAAATGTCCTTTACACGGAAGCTATTTTGACCTAAAGACAGGAAGAGCTCTTAATGAACCTGCAGACGAGCCTATTGAAACTCATGAAGTAATATTAGAAGATGGTCAAATATACATATCTGCAACAGAGGATAACTAAAAATGACTGAGCTTGTTAACAACGAATTTGATTGGAGATGTGCTAGTACTTGGAAACAATCTGCAATCAATACATCGTGGTGTCTTTTAGGTTGCAGCATTGGAGATATTGGGACAATCTACTATTTTCAGATAAACGCTATCCCTTGGTCGACATTCTCAATAATGGCTCTAGCAATGTTCAATGGTATTATCACAAGTATTATTCTTGAAACTATCATCCTTATCAAACAGATGGAATTCTTATCTGCTTTAAAAACAGCTTGTGGCATGAGTTTGATTTCCATGATAAGTATGGAGTTAGCAATGAACATTGTAGATTATACAGTTACAGGCGGAGCAAAGGTCGATCTATTTGTAATTCCGTTAATGTTGATTGCAGGTTTTTTAACACCTTGGCCTTACAACTATTGGAGACTCAAAAAAAAGGGTTTAGGTTGCTGTGGTTAGCCAATATTTGCAGTTAAAATTTTAGTAACTCCATTTTCCACGTTTCTCTTAAACTTGTTTATCAAAGATCTAAAATAAGATTCTACAACAACAATTGGGATCGCTACTGATAACCCAGCAGCAGTAGTCAGCAAAGCCTCCCAGATACCACCTGATAATATCGATGGATCTACGCTTTTGCCGGCTGATTCCATTTGCTGAAAAGCCTCTATCATACCAAAAACAGTGCCTAAAAGACCAAGAAGTGGCGCTATAGCTGCTATAACTTGTAAGCTATCAAGTTTGGAACTATAGTAATCAATTCTTTCTTCTGATAATCTTGATATTTCTTCTCTAACATCACTTTCAACTTTTTGTGATATATTTTTGTGTTTCAATAATTGATACATTGTAAAAGATATAACTTCAGATTCGGGATTCTGTGTTTCATTTAACTGATCATATGCTTCCTTTTTCTTATCTGACATCCAAAGATCAATACTCTCAGATAAATTCTTATTGTTGAAAAATTCTACTTTATAAAAAACATGAAGCTTATAGAGAATCACCGCCAAAGCGTAGACAGATAAAAGTAATAGTATGTAGACAACTGGCCCACCTAGATCTAATAATGAATTTATACCCATAATAATTCCTTTTAAATATGGGTATATTGTAGATCATTTAACACAATATCACATCAAAAAAAATTGATGATTTAACGGCATTTATACTAAAATAACTTAGAAATCATAAATAACAGATCCCCATATGCTTCTTCCTGGTTCATCTACTTTTGTCGCAGATGCATCGAGAACATTTGCGTTACTTAGATGCGATGAATATCTTTTATCCGTTATGTTGCTTATACCAAAAGTTAAATCCATACCGGGTGCAAGTTCAAAACCAGCAAATAAATCTATTGTTGTATAACCACCTGTCTCGCCTGTATCAAGAACTCTAGAGTCAAATCTATCTTGTGAATCCGAGAAGTTTAGTCTCATCCCATAATTTGACGATAAAGTCTGATAGTCGATGACTATGTTACCTGATAAAGGCATAATTTGAGGAAGAGGTCTATTCTGAGTATCATCATTACCATTTGTGTAATTGAGATTGAATTTAGTTTTAACATTTTGTGTTAAGTCACGCGAAAGTGAAAACTCATAACCCCAAATAGTTGCATCAACATTTTTGTAAACTCTTGCGTCGTTAACAGAGTTATCATAAGTTCCATCAGAAACTCGGTAAGTCGTAATATAGTCATTAATATCAGTGAAGTATATAGACGCGTTTACATGATTGCCTGCAATCATTTCTTCTGCACCTACTTCCATTGTTAAGTGCCTCTCTGAATCAAGATTAGGATTTCCTATATGTCTATCTCGATATTTCATTCCCATTTTCATGGTGGTCTTAGCATGGAACAATTCTGTTGCATCTGGTGTTCTTTCGTTGAAACTAGCAGATATATAATACTTAGACATTGGCCCTCTAGTTTCTTGAAGTCTAACAAAGCCACTGAAGCTGTCCCAATCCCTCTTACTAGCAGTTACTGTGCCTGTATAGTGATCTGTATATAAACTATTTGCTGTTACTTGTAACATATGATCTGAACCTGGGTCGTCTGTAGCTCTAGTTGGATCTGCTTCAACTTGATCCCAACGTATCCCATAAGAAAGAGTTTTTTCCTGAGACATGATCATATCTTTCTCATAGAAGATACCTAGTTTTGATATCTCTACACCAGGCCACATATAGGTCAAATGACGGTTTGTGCCACCTACTTTCATATTCTGTTCAGCATCACGAGTATTATGTTCGTAATCGATACCCATTCTTGCGTCATTGTCCAAAGCACCATGTATTCTCCATCCATATGTATCTGAAGAAGCATATGTCTTCATCGTATCAGTTGTTCTCATCACATAATTGTCCATCAAGTGACTCATGTCAGAATTAAAAGCCTCAACTCTCATTGAGGAGAAAATTCCAAAAGGAATAACTCTATGGTACTTAAAATTATAAATGTCCGCATAAGAGTAATTAATATCCATTGGCAAACCGGGATAACCAACATCATCTTGTCTGTTATCTGTATAAGTTAATTCAAGCTTAGAGCCATCGTCTAATCTAGTTCCAAGTATCAGGGAAGAATTAGATGTTTTATACTCAGACTGAAGCTTCAAACCTGTGCCAGTTTCATAATTTCCTGCCTCAGTATAGTTACCATTAAGTCTAAGATAACTAGTGCCATTACTGTAAGTAATATCAGCTATACTAGAAAATGTCTCTGAATTACCATCAAATGTTTGACCGAATTTCATTTTCAATGGACTGCCATCAATTGGTGAGTATGGCTCGGTCACACGTTTGAAGCTTACGACGCCACCTGTGCCACCTGAACCAAACATAACAGATTGTGTTCCTTTCATTACAGTTACAGTATCGTAACTCTCAGCATTAATATAGGTAGAAGCCGTATCCATTTTAACAGAACAACTTCCGTATATCATGGCACCATCAATGAATGTATTTATTCTTTGATCACTTTGACCGCGAACAACAGGATCTAAGCCATGACCGCCACGACGAATTACATTGACTCCATTAATAGATTGCAATAGGTCGCCACCATCTACAATATTTCTAGTTTTAACATCTGAAATCGCTTCATTGTTAACAGTAGAATTAGCCTCAGATGGAGCAGATATCTCGATATCTGTTAAATCTTGTGCAAATGATGCATTTGATAAAAATATTATAATAAAAAAATAACTAGCTTGTTTAAACATGTTTACCTCCAAATAGTTAACTTAAATAGATTATTAAGTATTTATTGGAGGTGCTCTTGTTAATGTATATTGAATATTGTTGTTATAGTAAGGGAAGTTTTTAACAATGAGAGAGTTGCTAGATTTTATGTAAATTAAATCGGAATGAACTGCTACTGTATAAAAAGTGTCATCTACGAAAAACTCACAATTTTCACAGTGCTCTTTAATTATCTCGTTGCTTTTGGCTGAATTATCAATTGAGTTAGCAGTTTGAATTACGCAAACATGCTGTGAATTATCAACTAACAAATCTAACGATTTAAATCCAGGAATAAATAGAATGTTTGAAACTAACCAAACAGCTATGATTTTGTTCAAATACCCCATGATATACCTCTAAACTCCTATATAGTAAAACAATATTACTATAAGCAATATAATTTGCATAGGAAATATATGGTATTTAGGATTATTATTGCTGATTTGCTAGTCCTTGAGATACGCTAGTTTAAGATGGAGAATGATGTGAAAGTATCTTAAACCAGGTATCCAAGGTTATTCATCGGGAGAGATGAATGTTTATTCTAAATTAGAATCCGAAGCTTACTCCCGCACTTACAGTAAGAGGCTTATTAGGTCTTTTACCATGGTTGTGCTCTGATGCTACGAAAACTTTGTCAAACAAATTGTCTACATG
>CAJWMM010000019.1 GCA_913043035.1 uncultured Gammaproteobacteria bacterium
AAACTAAGTGATAAAGCATTTTTAAATTTATCCTATAAGAGGTCCTTTTCCCTTAATAACGACCAAAAACAGATTGGGGTTGAGTATAAATTAAACCGTCACTTTTCTGTGGTTGGTGCATACGATGAAGAGGGGAATTTGAATCTTAAATATCGTTATAGATACGCTTATTAATTTATGATATATATAATTAAGGCAGTCTTTTACCTGTGGATATTCATGGGTATTTCGAAATCAGAAACTGACCCAAGATTTATTAATAAAGTTTTGCTGGAAGGAAATGATAATGTCACTATGAATGAGGTTCTTTATATTGTTAGACAAAGGCCTCCCAATTTCTTTTTTCGTAAACCTAAGTTTGATGACCGTTTATTAAGATTAGATGCATTAACCTTAAAAAATTATTATCATTCAAAAGGCTTCCTCGATGTCAAAATAAATGATTCATTTAAAGAAATAGAAATTTCAAATAAGAGATATGTCGATATTCTTTTTAGTATTGATGAAGGTAGGCAGTTCTTTCTCTCAAAAGTTAATATTGTTGGAAATAATATTATTGAAAAAGAAAGAATAAGAGAAGTTTTGGGATTATCACTGAATGAACCTTACAACCCGGTGGGATTAAATGACAATTTATATTTATTAGAAAATGAATATCATGAACAAGGGAAACTTTTTTTTGATGTCTCAATCAAAGATGTGGTCAATGATTCAGTATTTGTTGATATCATTATAAATGAAGGTAATAATTACTACGTGCGAAATACTACTTTTGAAAGAGCTGGTAATATTGATAGTTCATTAGTGCTAAGAGAATTGGTTTACAAAAGCGGGGATCGTTACACTAAATCAACCATGGATAAAACATCAAAACATTTGAGGGAAATTGGGATTTTTTCAACAGCAAGTCTAATTCCGGTAAAAGTTACTGACTCTGATTCTTTAGTTGATATTTATATTGATTTAAAAAGATATAAGCAGCGCGAATGGAACTCTTCTGGGGGTTTAGTACCAATCAGCTTTGCTGAAGGTGCAAATGAAATTGATGCAGTAAGTGCAACAATAGAATGGAGAGATCGTGCTTTTCTTAATTCACC
The DNA here is from genome assembly GCA_913043035.1 of uncultured Gammaproteobacteria bacterium. Lineage (GTDB taxonomy): Bacteria > Pseudomonadota > Gammaproteobacteria. The sequence continues at coordinate 1,098 of CAJWMM010000019.1, forward strand.
TAATCAGTTTTCTATGAAACTTTTAGCTGGCTTTACGGTAGATACGAGTTTTGTTGCTTCAAGGCTTAGATCTGATGCAAGTCTTTCCACAAATTGGTTTTTTGGTATAAGATTTCCAACAAAAATAATTGGATATTATGAAAAATTTACCTTTGGTAAGGCCACAGATTTACCAGAAGGAATAGATAGATTTGGTGGTAATCTAGCTCAGCGTATTCAGTTAAAAGGAAGATCATATTTTGAGACCAGAACAATTTGGGAAGGTTTTTCCGATAGATCTGAAGAGAATATTGAAGAACGATCTATATCATTAAAAATAAATATAGATCGTAAGGATGATCCCCTTTTCACAAAAAATGGTTATTTAATTCAGGGTCTAATAAAGAAAGCTGGCTTTGAAGGCTCTCGAGAATATTTTAAAACCGATTTAACATTTCAGTCATATTTATCTTTATCAAAAGGCCCTGTTTATGCCATGCGTATCCAATATGGTAGTCTATGGCAATGGGATCCAGAATATGAGGATTATTCTTTTGAGAAGTTCTATCTTGGTGGGAGTACTTCAATGAGAGGTTGGCAGGTGTTAAAGTTCAATGTAAATGAACAAGGTGAACCATATGGTGGAACAACACGGCTAATGACAAATATTGAGCTCAGACAACATCTTTATAAATCACTAGGAATGACACTTTTTGCTGATGGTGGAATTTTATCCGATGAACCACTAAAATCCAATTTCCTGGGGGAATTAAAATGGGATTTAGGTATAGGATTAACATTTGAAACTCCTTTAGGTCCTGCTAGACTTGATTATGCAATCCAAATTGATAATAAAAACAGTCAACAGTTTAATATTGGAGTTCAAAATTTATTTTAAAAATTTATTAATGGAACTCTTTGTATATCTTTCACATATAAGGTTCCATCAAACACTTTACGGGTAAAGAAACAGGCATTAATTTCCACAGCTTTTAAATAAAGGAAGATAATGAAAATTAAATATACGTTAGTCTTTTTAGTATTTTTTTCGATGAGCAGTTGCACTAAGTCATCTAAAGAACTCTTTGAATCATCTGAGCAAAATACTGAGAGTAATCAAATTGATCTGGCAATAAAAGATCTTCAGAAATTATTAGAAAAATACCCCAATGACAGCCTGGCTTCTAAAGCACAATACAAGCTTGCTTCAATTCACTTAAACTGGAAAAATGATTTACGGTCTGGTTTACTTGAACTACAAAATACAGTTGATGATTATGGAGAATCGATTCATGGTGAGCAGGCTCAAACACAAATAGACGAGTTTCCTGATTATATCTTGAATAAAGCTGAATCACTTCGAAAGCGTAAACTATTGAAAGAAGCCGTTGACCATCTAATGTATATGACAGAAGAATACCCACAACATGAGTTCACACCTAAAGCTCAATATATGCTGGGAGATATATATATGAATGACTTTAGAGATTTCACTACTGCAATTCAAGAATATAGAAAGGTAAGTGAAAAGTTTGTCGGTTCGGACCAAGAACCACATGCCTTATTTATGGTCGGTTATATATATGCTAACATACTGAATGATACAAAAAGTGCACAAATCGAATACGAAAGTTTCTTAAATAAATTCCCAGACCATGAATTATCTCCATCAGTAAAGTTCGAGATTGACTATCTGGGTAAAAGTATAGAAGAAATTCCTGCATTAAAGCACATCACCTCCTAGATAATATTTCATGAGTGATTTTAGTTTATCAGAGATTAACGATAAGATCTCTAAAGCATCTAGTTTTATTGATGATCTAAAAAAAGGTATGAATGGGGTTATTCTTGGCCAAGATGAACTCATAAATAAAATAATTATATCCATGTTATCAAATGGCCATATACTTTTGGAAGGAGTTCCGGGTCTTGCCAAAACATTAACTGTAAAAACACTTTCAAGTCTAATTAATACTGATTTTCAAAGAATTCAGTTTACTCCGGATATGTTACCTGCAGATTTATTAGGAACTCTGATTTATAATCAAAAAACAGGAAGTTTTGAAACAAGGCAAGGGCCTATATTCTCAAATATAATACTTGCTGATGAAATTAACCGATCACCCGCAAAAGTCCAAAGTGCACTATTAGAGGCAATGCAGGAAAGGCAAGTAACTATTGGCGAAAATACCTTTGCTCTTAAGGCTCCTTTTCTAGTTATGGCAACCCAAAATCCCATTGAACAGGAGGGAACCTATCCATTACCTGAAGCACAGGTCGATCGTTTTATGTTTAAACTTATTGTTAAATACCCAGATCATGATTCAGAAAGGTTAGTTTTACGTCAGAATACAAGATCTAATGATGCTACAAAGTTAAGTTATGTTGTCACTCCAGAAGAGATATTAAATGCTCAGGCTATTATTGATGATATATATGTTGATGAAAAAGTAGAGGATTATGTTCTGAACTTGATTTTTGCAACGAGAGATCCCAATAATTACGGGCTTAATGACCTTGATGGAATTATTGATTTCGGTGCATCACCTCGAGCAACTATAAATCTTGTTCGTGCTGCTAAGGCAAGGGCGTTTACTGAACACCGTGGTTATATAACTCCTGAAGATATTAGGTATATAGGAACTGATGTATTGCGACACAGAGTGATACTGACTTATGAAGCTGAAGCTGAAGAATTAACTCCTGAAGACGTTATAAAACGTTTATTTGAAGTTGTAGAAGTACCCTGATCATTAAATGATTTCTCAGCACCTCCTCAAGAAGGTCAAGCGCATTGAGATTCGAACCCGTGGATTGGTCAATGACCTTTTTGGTGGGGAATACCATTCTGTTTTTAAAGGACGAGGTATGACATTTTCCGAGGTCAGAGAGTATCAACCAGGTGATGACATTCGTTTAATTGATTGGAATGTTACTGCGCGAACTGGTACACCTTTTATTAAAATATTTGAAGAAGAACGTGAACTTACTGTATACCTATTAGTTGATATATCAGCGTCAGGAGAATTCGGTTCACATCAGCAGTTAAAAAGAGAATTTGGAGCTGAAATTGCATCTGTACTTGGTTTTTCCGCTATAAAAAATAATGACAAAGTTGGTTTAATTCTCTTTTCTAGTGAGATAGAAAAGTATGTGGTACCTAAAAAAGGTAAAAGCCATGTACTTAGGGTGGTTCGTGAACTGCTATATAATCGTCCAGAAAAGAAAGGAACTTCAATTAAAGTTGCTTTGGATTACTTATTGAAAGTAGCTAAAAGAAAGAGCGTTGTTTTCTTAATTTCAGATTTTTTAGATGATCAATATTGGTCTTCGTTAAAAGTTGTAAATAGGAAACATGATCTTATTGGTGTAAAACTATATGATCCAGCAGAAATAAAACTACCAAAATTAGGTTTAGCAAAAGTTGAAGATCCTGAAACTGGATCTGCATTTTGGATAGATACGTCCTCGAAAAAAGCTCTAAAAGAATTGAAGTATCAATTAGCTACAGCTCAAACTAAATTCGAGAAAGAATCAAGAAGTATTGGTTTTGATCTAATTTCAATTTCTACTAATGAAGACTTTGTTGAGCCTTTATTATCCCTCTTTAAAATGAGAGAAAAGCGGAATTAGTGAAAGTTTTTATATTATTATCGCCTATTATATTATTTGGACAATATCTTTCTGTCAATTCGGAATTAGATACAACACGGGGTTATATTGGTGATGTATTTAATTGGACTATAAAAGTTGAAGGGTTAAATGAACAAACTATAAAATTGCCAGAACTAACTAGTCAAGATGATACAATTTCTATTAAAAAGAAAAATAATATTTATAAAGAGGATAAATTATACGGAGCACAATATGAGTTAATACCGTGGGATACAGGTAGTTTTAAAACCCCAGAATTTTCAATAAGATTATTAAATAATGGAAAATTTGAAGGCGACTCAATAATTGCAGACCCTATTTATTTTTCTGTATCAAGTATATTAACCTCATCAACGAAAACTGATTTTCAGGATATAAAAGACCCGGTTCCTGTCAAAGGTATATTCCCCATCAGATTACTATTATATTGTTTTATCCTTATTGCTATAGTTCTAGGCATAGCTTGGGTTTGGAGGAAGCGGCAATTACCTAGATACCACAAAATTGACTATTCCAACATAGAGACACCTTATGCCAGGGCATCAAGACGACTTGGAGAGTTAGATGATTCTGGTTTGATAAAAGAATACTATTCTGGACTGTCCCATATCTCAAGAGAGTATATTGAAACAAAGTATTTTATCCGTACTCTTGAGATGACCACTGAAGAAATTGATGGAGCACGTAAATTATTCCCAGTAAAAAGTGACCATTTATCCGAATGGATTGAGTTTTTATATGCAGCAGATCAGGTGAAATATGCACGTTCAATACCTAAGGCTGAAATGATGTTAATTCATAAAAATAAAGTCAAATCGATGATTGAACAATTATAAAACAATTATTCTTTAGTCCTTCAACTCATTTGAAGAGAGGAGGCAGTATAGTAATTTATATTAAGTAACTTTGTAATAATTTAGGACGTTTTATGGCAACAACAGCAAATATCCGTAATGGTGCAGTAATCCTTCACAAAAATAAAAGAATGAAGGTTGTTGAATTTCAGCACGTGAAACCAGGTAAAGGTGGTGCATTTGTTAGAACTAAACTTAAGGATATACAATCGGGTAAAATTATAGATGAAACATTTAATTCAGGTCATAAACTTGAGTTTATAAAAGTTGAAGCAAAAGCTATGCAATTTCTTTACCTAGATAATGATTCTTACGTGTTTATGGATAATGAAACTTACGAACAGATAAATATTGCATCTGATTCAGTTGGTGATGGGAAAAATTTTCTTACATCAGGTATGAATGTTGATCTTCTATTTGACGGTAGTAAGGTATTAGATGTAAGACTTCCATCCCATGTAGTTTTAGAGGTCACTGATACAGAACCTGGTTTTAAAGGTAATACTGCAACTGGTGCAACTAAGCCAGCAAAAGTTGAAACAGGTTTTACGCTCAATGTTCCTCTTTTCATTGAAGAAGGTGAAAAGTTAAGAATTGATACTAGGACTGGTGAGTATGTTGAACGGTCTAAAGAATAAGCTCTTGAGGAGGATTTATGTGGCAAGATAAGCTAAAGGAAATCATATATATTTTAGAGAACTCAAACATAAATGAGATTGAAGTCAATTTCTGGGGAAGAAAATACCGTGTTGTAAAAAACGCAAATATTATGGTTCAGGATGAATCGGCTCCTCAAATACAATCCTCAAACGCTTCAACTAAAGACAAAAATACCCCACTTGAAGAAAGTGAAGTATCAGAAACAGTCCCTCCAGCAAGTTTAGAAGGTGAAGAACTTTTATCGCCAATGCCGGGAACCTTTTATTCAGCTCCAACACCTGATGATCCAAAATTTGTTAATGTTGGTGATAAAGTTAATAAAGGTCAAACTTTATGTATTATTGAAGCGATGAAAATAATGAATGAGATTGAATCAGAATTTGAGGGGACAGTCACAGATATTAAGGTTAAGAACAGAGAGGCTGTTGAATATAATCAACCTCTTTTTATAATAAATCCAGCCTAAATTATAAAAAATGTTTAAAAAAGTTTTAATCGCTAATCGTGGTGAAATTGCTCTTCGTGTTATAAGAGCTTGTCATGAATTAAATATAAAAACTGTTGCAATATATTCAACAGCAGATGAGTTTTCTCTTCATGTGAAATTTGCTGATGAGGCAGTATGTATTGGTCCACCACCAAGTAAAGATAGTTATTTAAATATTCCAAGAATTATTGCAGCTGGTGAAATAACAGGTGCAGATGCAATTCACCCAGGTTATGGTTTCCTTTCAGAATCTGCTCAATTTTCAAAGATATGTGAAGATAATGGTTTTGTATTCCTTGGCCCAAGTTCAGATATAATTGATTCTATGGGCAATAAAGCTAAGGCAAAGCAAACAATGAAAGCTGCTGGTGTACCAGTTGTGCCTGGGGGTGATGGAATCTTGGAAGGACCTGATGAAGCGCTCGAAAAGGCGAATGAGATGGGATACCCAATAATGCTTAAGGCATCTGCAGGAGGAGGTGGACGTGGGATGCGTTTCGTTACAGAAGCTGCTGATGTAATAGCTTCATATAAATCAGCAAATCAAGAATCAATCACAGCATTTGGTAATGGAGATATTTATATTGAAAAGTTCATTCAAAACCCAAGGCATATTGAGGTCCAAATATTAGGCGATAAACATGGCAACGCTATTCATTTTGGAGAAAGAGAGTGCTCTATACAACGTCGACATCAAAAATTGATTGAGGAATCACCATCGCCATTAGTAGACGAAGAGACACGAAAAAAGATCGGTGATGCTGCTGTTTCAGGTGCAAAGTCAGTGAACTATGTGGGAGTTGGTACAATTGAATTTTTGATGGACAGTGAGAAAAACTTTTATTTTATGGAAATGAATACACGTATACAAGTTGAGCATCCAGTAACAGAAATGGTTACGGGTGTTGATCTGATAAAACAGCAGATCAGGATGCATGCAGGACAAAAATGTCCAGTTCTTGATAATTTCCAACTAAGAGGTCACTCTATTGAATGTCGTATAAATGCAGAAGATCCATCTAATAATTTCATGCCTTTCCCAGGAAAGATTAATAGCTTTCATATGCCAGGTGGTAAAGGCGTACGTGTTGATTCACATGCTTATGCAGGTTATGTGATCCCAACGCAGTATGATTCGATGATTGGTAAGATTATTGTTCATGCTAAAAATAGAGAAAGAGCTATTATTCGAATGCAGAGAGCTCTAGAAGAAACTATCATTGATGGTCCAAAAACGACAATCCCTTACCAGATGGCTATTATGAAGGATAAGGTGTTTAAATCAGGTGATTTTGATACAAGTTTTTTAGAAACATTTAAATACTATTCAGAAGAAGAATAAAAAAAGGACGAATAATGAATACTCCGGATCATTTACTTTATACGAAAGAACACGAGTGGGCAGATTTTAAAGAAAATGAGGTTACCATAGGCATTACAGATTACGCACAAGGTCAATTAGGTGATATCATTTTCATTGAATTTCCAGAAGTTGGACAAGAACTTAACGCTGGGGATACTTTTGGTGAGGTAGAAGCGGTTAAAACTGTTTCTGAGCTTTATGTCCCAGTTTCAGGCACTATAATAGAAATTAATGAAAAATTAGAAGACTCAGCTGATCTGGTAAATACTGACCCATATGGTGATGGGTGGCTTATTAAGATAAAACCAACAAACGTTAATGAAAAAGACCATCTAATGAATTTCAGTTCATACGAGGAGTTTGTA
>CAJWMM010000020.1 GCA_913043035.1 uncultured Gammaproteobacteria bacterium
GAGATAAGATTTTTCATAGCTTTCTTCTCTGTAAGATTTTAGAATATCGAATCATGCAAGAATTTAAAAGATAAATATGGATAAATTGATTATTAAGGGGGCAAATACACTAGTAGGTGACGTTTCGATCTCGGGTGCTAAAAATGCTGTTCTACCTATGCTATGTGCCTCGGTAATGGCATCAAAGACGAACGTAACCATTAGAAACGTCCCCCATTTACATGATGTCACGACTACATTGAGATTATTGTCAGAAATGGGTTGCACTACATCTATGGATGAAATGATGAGTGTCGAGTTAGATCCATCCACGATCAACAATTTATATGCACCTTATGACCTTGTAAAGACAATGAGGGCCTCAATTCTTGTTTTGGGTCCTCTACTATCCCGATTTGGTCATGCAAAAGTCTCTTTACCAGGTGGTTGTGCTATAGGTACAAGACCTGTCGGTATGCACTTAGATGCACTCGCTCAAATGGGAGCAGACATCTCCATTGAGAATGGGTACATAACTGCTCATTGTGATTCTCTCAAGGGATGTAAAATAAATTTTACTACAACTACTGTAACCGGAACAGAGAACATACTTATGGCATCTTGTTTAGCAAAAGGAACTACAATTATTTCAAATGCTGCTATGGAGCCTGAAGTAATTGATTTAGCAAATTTTCTTGTCCAAATGGGAGCAGATATATCTGGGCAAGGAACAAGCACAATAACTGTTAATGGTGTAGACGAATTAAATGGAATTTCTTACACTGCATTACCAGATAGGATTGAAACTGGGACGTTTCTCGTTGCCGCAGCCATAACAGGAGGAAAAATAACCCTTAAAAATGCTATCTATTCTCATGTTAAAATAATCGTTGAAATATTGCGTCAGGCAGGTGCAGAGATTACCCATACTGAAGATACTATAAGTATTGATATGAAACAACAGAGACCTAAACCAGTTAAAATTGAGACGGGCCCATATCCACACTTTCCTACAGACATGCAAGCTCAATTAACTGCTCTAAGCACGATTGCTACAGGAGTAAGCACCATCAAAGAAAATATTTTTGAAAATCGCTTTATGCACGTTCAAGAAATGACTAGAATGGGGGCAGATATCACTTTGGAGAGAAACTCTGCAATTGTGCGAGGAACTGATACTCTGGTAGGTGCTCAAGTAATGGCAACTGATTTGAGAGCTTCTGCGAGTTTAATTCTGGCCGGTTTAGCTGCCAATGGAATTACTGAAGTGGAGAGAATATATCATATAGACAGAGGATATGATTGTATAGAAGAAAAGTTAAGGCAACTTGGTGCTGATATTTTAAGAGTACCCATGTAGATAAAATTATGAAAAAGATATTTTTAGCAATTTCAAAAGGCAGAATCATGGAAGAAGCTTTAGCTTTACTCAAAAAAAATGAAATTGAGTGTAACATATCACCAAATGATTCCAGAAAACTCATCTTCAGAACTAATTATGAGAATTTACAAATAATAATAGTTAGAGCTAGTGATGTACCACTATATATTGAATCAGGTAAAGTTGATCTCGGGATAGTAGGAAAAGATACTTTATTAGAATCAAATGTAGATAATTATTTTTTTCTTAAAGATTTGAAGATTGCGTCATGCAAGTTAGTTGTTGCAGGGAAAAAGGATAAAAAACTTGCCAGCAATATGAAAATAGCAACAAAATATCCTAGTCTTACCCAAGATTTTTTCTTATCAAAAGGCATTCCATGTTCAGTATTAAAACTATATGGGTCAATGGAGTTAGCTGCGGTGTTAAACTTATCAGATGCGATTGTTGATTTAGTAGATACAGGAAAGACACTTAAAGAAAATGGATTAGAGGAAATATGTTTAATTGATAATATATCATCTCATCTAATAGTTAACAAAAGCTCATACAAACTGAAAAAAAATCAAATTGATAAACTTGTCAATAGGATATCTTAATAATGACAATTACACAGAAAACTGATGATTTGAAAATTGCCTCAATGAAAGAATTAATTGAGCCAATTGCTGTAATAAAAGAGATACCGATGTCAGACAAAGCAACTAAAACAGTTTTGAATGCACGTGAAGAAATTGTAAGAATTATCACAAAACAAGATAGAAGATTATTAGTCGTCGTTGGTCCTTGTTCCATTCATGATGTTGATGCAGCAATGGAATATGCAACTCGTTTACTGAAATTAAAAAATGAGGTGTCTAAAAATATTTTGATTGTGATGAGGGTTTATTTTGAAAAACCTAGGACTGTTATTGGCTGGAAAGGTCTTATCAATGACCCTGATCTTGATAACAGTTTTAACATTAATAAAGGAATTAAAATTGCAAGAAAACTATTGCTAGAACTAGCCGAGATGGGTATGCCGGCAGGTCATGAATATCTAGATTTGATAAGTCCTCAGTACATTGCTGATTTGATAAGTTGGGGTGCAATAGGTGCAAGAACAACTGAAAGCCAAAGCCATCGTGAGCTAGCATCTGGTTTATCTTGTCCTGTAGGATTTAAGAATGGGACTGATGGTGGCATACAAATAGCTATAGACGCTATTAATGCTGCAAGTAAAGCCCATAATTTTTTATCTGTTACTAAGGAAGGTAAGTCTGCAATTTTTGCTACTAAAGGAAATAGCGATTGTCATGTTATTCTGCGTGGTGGCAAAAATGCAAACTATAAATCTTCTGATGTAAAGAAGGTTAGCAAGGTACTCATAGATAATAAATTGCATAATTGTATTGTAATAGATGCAAGTCACTCTAATAGCCAAAAAGACTTCTCTAAACAAAAAATCGTGGTTTATGATGTGATAGAGCAATTAAAAAACGCTGAGACATCTATAGGAGGGATTATGCTTGAGAGTAATCTAGTAGAAGGTAAGCAAGACATTAAGACTAAATCAGAATTGATATATGGACAAAGTGTCACTGATGCATGTATAGGTTGGGAAGAGACAGAGACACTTATCAAGGATCTCAACGAAGCCATGGAATTAATGTAATAATGAAAAAAATTAAAACATTATATGTAAGCACAACAGATAAAGAATTTAGTCAAAAATTCAAAAAGCGGTTGAGAATAAATGAGAGTGTAAATACAAAAGTAGAAAAAAAAGTTCTAAAAATAATAAATGACGTTAAAAAACAAGGCAATAAATCTCTACTAAAATGCATAAAAACTTTTGATAATATTTCTATTAAAGGTGCTAATAAGATAAAAATTTCTAAAAATGAAATTAAGAAATCATATACTCTAGTTTCAAAAACGGAAATTATGAGTTTGAAAAAAGCAATATCAAGGATTAAAAAATTCTCAAAAAGACAACTATCATCAAGCTGGAGTTATAATGAACAAGGTAGTTTATTAGGAGAGAAAGTTACTGCTATTGAATCTGTTGGTATTTATGTTCCAGGAGGAAAAGCTTCATATCCATCAACTGTTCTAATGAATGCGATACCTGCCAAGATTGCTGGCGTTGAAAAAATTATTATGTGTTCTCCCGTTGAGAGAGTCGATAATCATGCATTAGCTATTGTTGCAGCTGATTTATGTGGAGTTGATGATATTTATAAGATGGGAGGGGCGCATGCTATTGCTGCAATGGCATATGGGACTGAGACCATTTCAGGCGTAGATAAGATTGTAGGGCCAGGGAATATATACGTTAGCACAGCAAAAAAAATTGTCTTTGGTGACGTAGGAATTGATAATGTAGCAGGGCCCTCAGAGGTAGTAATTATTGCTGATCAAAATAATAACCCTGATGTAGTTGCAATGGACCTTTTCTCTCAGGCAGAGCATGATGAACTGGCTCAACCAATATTAATTTCAAAAAGTGCTAGAGCATTAGATATGATAATGGCTTCTATGAATAGACTAATTAATGATATGACTAGAGAGGATATTATTCGTAAATCTTTCTCAAATAGGGGGATGCTTATAAAAACCAGAAGTGATTCTGAAACCGCAAACTTGATAAATAAAATAGCTCCAGAGCATTTAGAAATTATGAGTAAGACAGCTAGTAAGATTCTTAATAAAGTTAGAAATGCAGGAGCAATTTTTTTAGGTGAAAATAGCCCTGAAGTATTCGGAGACTATTGCGCAGGACCAAACCATGTTTTACCAACATCAGGTTCAGCACGTTTTTCTTCACCCCTTGGTGTGTACGATTTTCAAAAAAGATCTAGTCTAATTAAGCTATCAAAAAAATTAGCTCATCAATTAAGCAATATAGCATTTTCTATTGCGACCGCAGAAGGACTTGATGCTCACGCTAAATCAGCAAAGTATAGAGATAAATCTAATTAGTAGGCATTTTTTGTACTTCAACATTTACAGTGTACCTATCACTATTTCTCTGAACTTCAAATTCAACTAAATCACCAGGTTGTGATTTACCAATTATCTTTTGCATTTCTTTTATTTTATCCACTTTAATACCATTTACTTTTTTGATGATGTCCCTAGTTTTGATTCCGGAATTCTGAGCTGGTCCGTTTTCATATAAAGCAGTAATCATAATTCCATTACCTCTAAAGTTAGGATCAGCAACGATACCTACAAAGCCCCTGATTACTTCTCCATATTCAAGAATTTGTGTCAAAACGTATTTTGCTATATCGATAGGTATTGCAAAGCCAATACCATCTGACCCACCACCTTTAGACACTATGCTTGTATTTATCCCAATTAATTCACCATTAGTATTCACAAGTGCGCCGCCTGAGTTGCCTGGATTGATTGCAGCATCTGTTTGTACATATCTCTGGTATGAGTAACCTTCTGGTGAAAGTTCTTTATCTGTTGCAGATACAATTCCAAGCGTGATAGTTTGACCGACTCCTAGTGGATTCCCAATTGCAAGCGATACATCACCAACCCTCACGTTGTTAATATTACCGAAAGTAATTGGGTTAAGACCTTTTTTAATTTTCAAAACAGCGAGGTCGGTAAAAGGGTCTATCCCTATAACTGCAGCCGAGTGATCATTGCCTGCGAAATCCCTTATGAGTATCTCATTTGAGCCTGCTATCACATGAAAATTTGTGAGGATGTGACCTTTTGAGGTTACAACAATACCAGAACCTTGACCTGTTGGGATTAAATCTCTCCTCTTCAGTCTTCTCTCATTTGGATCTATGAAAAAAATATTTTTATTTAGAGTTTTTTTTGTGTAGATGGAAACGACAGATTTATTTACTTTTCTAACAGTATCGTGATAGCTTATGTTTTTTGAATATGTTGAGGATTCAGTATTCACCTCATTAATGAGAATACTGTTACCAAACATTTTAGGACCTAATAAGTAAAGAAAACCTCCTATTAAGATACCTGTGATTACATAATTTCTTAAATCTTCCACAAATTGCCACCTATTTTTTCTATACCATTGCGTTATTATAGTACATGAAGTGATAATCTGTTATAAAAATACTCTATAACCCAGTTATTACTTGACTCTCCGCCTACTAGAGGCTATCCTAGCTATATATTTTGTGGGTAACAATACTCATTACCCACATTACAAGTGGACATTTTTTATTACCCAATTTTTACCCACAAACTAGTGGCAGGGTATTAAAATAAAAAGCTAGTTGGTAGGGAGATATGAGTACGTTAACAGATAAAGATATTAAAGCCTTACAACCTAAAGATCATCACTACCGGGTTGCATTCGGAGATGGCCTTTTTCTTTGGGTATCAAGTTCAGGAAAAAAATCATGGCAGTATAGATATCATGTTTATCTCGACAACATACGCAAAGAAAAAATTTATACGATTGGAGATTTTCAGCAAATAAATCTTTCAAACGCGAGAGAAATACACTCATCACTCAGAAAGGAGGTCTTACAAGGTATTGACATTCAAGCTGTTAAAGTTGAGAAGAAAAAATCCTTCAACACTTCACTTGATCAAGATAACCAAACAGCAAGCGCTCAGCCTACTACTTCTAATAGAAGAAAATTTCTAACCAATATGACGAAAGTTATGGGAGGGGTTGGTGGAGTCTTTGCTTTAATACCCTTTTTATCTTCTATGTCACCCAGTGAGCGAGCAAAGTCTGCGGGTGCGCCAATTGAAATTGATGTTTCATCACTTCAACCTGGCTCTTATAAAGTTGTAGAATGGAGAGGCAAACCTGTGTGGGTTGTGAGACGAACTAAAAAAATGATTGATGAAACACTTGAAGTTGATGATGTGCTCAGAGACCCTAAATCTATGGAAGAGCATCAACCTACGTATACAAAAAATAAATATAGATCCATTAATCCAGAATATCTCGTCTTATTGGGCGTTTGTACACACTTAGGTTGTTCACCATTGTACAAACCTAATCCTAAGTCTAAAGAGCTAGGCCTAGATTGGACAGGTGGTTTTTTCTGCCCTTGCCATGGATCAAAGTTTGATTTATCAGGAAGAGTTCACAAAGGTGTCCCAGCACCATACAACCTTGAGGTCCCCCCTTATTATTTTGCTTCTGATACAAGAATAATTGTTGGCGAAGATGGAGAGAATGCATAATGAGTAAATTTATTTCGTGGATAGATAGGAGATTACCTGTAAGTAATTTTGTGAGAAATCATTTATCTCAATATTACGCGCCAAAGAATTTTAACTTTTTTTATTTTTTTGGAGCATTAGCTATATTTGTTTTTATTCTTCAAATAGTTACTGGGATATTTCTGACGATTAACTATAAACCTGATGCTGATCAAGCATTTGCATCAGTTGAATATATCATGAGAGACGTTGAATGGGGATGGTTAATTAGATATATGCATTCAACTGGAGCATCTTTCTTTTTTATTATTATTTACTTGCACATGTTTCGTGCTATGTTGTATGGCTCATATAAAAATCCTAGAGAGCTACTCTGGATATTTGGCATGTTAATTTTTGTGTTGCTAATGGCTGAAGCTTTCATGGGTTATTTACTTCCATGGGGGCAAATGTCTTACTGGGGAGCTCAGGTAATAATCTCACTTTTTGGTGCTATTCCATTTATTGGTGAATCACTTGCACTTTGGATTAGAGGTGATTATGTTATTTCTGATGCCACTTTGAATAGGTTTTTCGCATTTCATGTGATTGCGCTCCCACTTTTACTATTTGCGCTTATTTATCTTCATTTAGCTGCACTGCATACCACTGGATCAAATAATCCTGATGGCATTGAAATTAAAGACAATAAAGATGATTCTGGCAAGCCTTTAGATGGAATCCCATTTCATCCTTACTATACAGTTAAAGATATTTTTGGATTGTCTGTATTTTTGGTGATTTTCACATTTGTTGTTTTCTTTTTACCAGAGTTTGGTGGTTATTTTCTAGAAAAAGATAATTTTGTCCCAGCAGACCCGCTCAAAACACCTGAGCACATCGTACCTGTCTGGTACTTCACACCTTTTTATGCAATTCTTCGTGCAATCCCAGATAAATTTGGTGGGGTTCTTGCAATGGGGTTAGCAATATTTGTGCTATTCCTTTTACCTTGGATAGATAGATGTAAAGTTAAATCTTTCAGGTATAGATCATCAACTTATAAATTATTGCTGGCTTCGTTTGTAATAAGTTTCATCGGATTGGGTGTTATAGGGATGAATCCAGCTACTCCAGTTTTAACATGGGTTGGAAGATTTTTTACTTTAGTATACTTCGGATTTTTTGTAGCTCTATATTTCTTAAGTCCTAGTGAGCAGACCAGCAAGGTACCTAAGCGGGTAGTCATGCATGAGTAGAATAATCATATCTATAATAGCTTTTTGCTTTGTAACAAACATTCATGCAGCAGGGAGTAACACGCCTCTCAAAAAAGTTTTAGTTGATTTAAGTAATAAGCAATCTTTACAACGAGGTGCTCAAATTTACATGAATAATTGCTCTGGCTGTCATACTTTAAAGTATCAAAGATATGTAAAATTTACCGATCACCTTGGTCTTGATTCAAAAACAATTGAAAAAAACCTTATTTTCACCACAGATCTTAATGGAGAGAGGACCAAGATAGGATCTTTAATACTAAACGCAGTCAACGAAACTCACTCGAAAGAAGCTTTTGGTGTAAAGCCGCCCGATCTAACTTTAACAGCTCGTTCACGAGGATCTGATTGGATATATACATTTCTACTATCATTCTACAAAGATGAAAGTAGACCATTTGGTGCAAATAATAAATTATACCCAAATGTTAATATGCCACACG
>CAJWMM010000021.1 GCA_913043035.1 uncultured Gammaproteobacteria bacterium
GCTAATAGCATTCCTACTATCGCAGTAAACATAATTAAGAGATTGACTCTAGGCTTTGTTAGAAGAATAAATTCTCTTACGAGAGTAAGAGTTTTATATGTACTCGATATGTTAGTTTGCTGCATAACTAATCTCTAATGTCCTGAACTTTATATGTTGTATAAAATAGTAATATTAGCATACTCATGAGAAGTATGCAGGCATTTACTGTATGTAGAACGGCTACATTTAAAGGTAAGCTATAAACAACGTTTGAAATGCCTAAATAGATTTGAAATGAAAAAAATGTCAGTATTAAGTATCCTATATTTTTAATTTTCTGTGATTTTTGCATAAAGAATATATAAACAAATAAACCAAGAAAGAGAATAGATAATAGTAAAGCCCCGACTCTATGTGTGAAGTGTACTGCTAATTTAGCATAGTACTCCATGTGGTTTACCTCATAGTTTACATTTGGTAGATCAAATATAGTAAAACCTCTATCAAAATTCATGTTATCCGGCCACCACTGCTCCGTGCATTTTGGAAAGTCTGGGCACGCAAGTGAAGCATAGTTTGTACTTGTCCAGCCACCTAGAATAATTTGTATTACGAGAGCAACTATACATAGTTTTATGAAAGCATTAAATTTTGATGAAGAGGTGTCTGAAATGGACCCTATTCTTAGGCCGTTCCAAAGAAGCAAACACGCGGTCGTCATGCCAAGGATTAAGTGCGTTGTTACTATAGTTGGTTTCACTAATTCAGTAACTGTAAGCATACCCATTAATGATTGTACAACGATAAGCACACTTAGAGATATAGGTAGAAGAATACTCACATGCTTAGCATACTTATATGTTAGAAAAGAAATAAAAAATACATACAAACCCAAAATACCTGCGAGGTATCTGTGAAACATTTCTCTCCATGCTTTGCCTACATCGATTGTGGCATCAGGATAAAACTCTTTAGCGCGTGCTATTTTTTCATCTGTATCAGGTGTGCCTAAGATGCCATAACAACCAGGCCAGTCTGGACATCCTAATCCAGCATCAGTTAATCTCACCCATGCTCCTGCCGAGATAACCAAAAGTGTAAAAAATGCACCTATATAACTTAGCTTCTTTATTAGTTCAATTTTCATTATCATCCAATCTTTGATAATTTTAAAAGTTTCTTAATATCCTTGAGTAATTTCTTACCCTCGAAACCCTCATCGTAGCCTAGTATAACATTACCGAGAGGATCTGTTAGTAAAAGAACGTATCTGTCAGTAATTTTATTTATTTCATTTATAAAAGTAGAAGAATTATTTTTTACAACAATTGCTTTAGGGTATTTAATGACTAAATCATCAATTTCACTACTAGGTATTGTTTGGTTTAGCACTATGACTCTCTCAAGTCTATTCATGTCCTTTCCTAGTGCTATATTGACCTGTCTAATAAGATATATTTCATCAGAACACATTTGCGAACAGTTTTTTGGCATTCTATAAATTAGACTCCATTTTGTAAGATGTTGATTTACATTGAGGTTTTCACCACTGTAATCATCAAAAGTTGATTGTGAGAGTTCAACAATTGGATTTATAAAGGATCCATAATTAGAAGTCTGAAGTTCTCGACCTGCATGATAATCTTTAGATAAATAATACGAGATTACAAAAGGTACTGTAAAAATAAATACGATAAGTAAAAACTTGATTCTTCCGCTATTCATCTTTAGTCCTCTTAAGTAACACGATAATAAGTATAAAACCGATTACAGAGAATATAAACCACTGACCTGCATACATATAGTGCTTTAATTTATCATTTTTCTGATGAATTTCCCTTAGCTGTAGAGAGTTAGTTTGAGTGGTACTCATAATTATCAAGTAAGGTAAAACTTCTTTATCTAGTGCCTCAGATATCTCTTTAATATTTACAGACTGTATGAGCCTTGGCCAATTGATATTTTTAGATTCGTCATCAAGCAAGAAACCTTCCTTATACACATATGTGTATCCTTCTACCTCAGTATTTATAGTAGTGATATCTATATCTGGTATCGTCAATCTATTATTTCCGTCTACCCATCCTCTATTGACTAGTAGGATTTTGTCGTTCACTAACATCGGCGTGATGACGTCATAACCAGCTTTTCTTTTAAAAACCTTATTATCAAGGAGAAATTGATTCTCAGGTAATAATACCCCGCTGACTTTTATTTTAGTAAAGTTATTATAATATTCTGATAGACTGTCGACTACCTGAGGTTGTAGAGAAATATTCTGTTGATAAGAATTGTATAAGAGATCTTTTTCATTACCTCTATCTATTTGCCATTTAGAAAGATATAGGCAAAGAATCACTAGAAATGCTAGTGAAATTATACCTACGAATCTCATGATTATTTTTCTATTAGTCATACATATGTTAAGTTATTCATTGAGATGAAATATATAATATTAATTTTACTAGCGCTAATTGTTTATAATCTTTTAATGGGTTTTTTCTACATCATTAAGGATAGAAAGCCTTCAAACAGAGGATTTCACTCACTAAAAACAAGGATAATACTCTCTTTATTACTTTTCTTTTTGTTAGTTGTTGGGTTTTATTTTGACTTGATACAGCCGCATAATACTGTTTATCAGAGCCAGTAAACAAACACGAAGAGGCCTAACCAAACGACATCAACGAAATGCCAATACCATGCTACTGCTTCAAATCCAAAATGATTGTCTCCAGCAAAATGTCCCTTTAGACAGCGAAAAAATATCACTGTTAGCATTATTGCTCCCAATGTGACATGGAAGCCATGGAAACCAGTTAACATATAGAAAGTAGAGCCATATATTCCTGACGTCATTTTTAAATTGAGGTCATTGTATGCAACCATATACTCATAAGCTTGGAAACCGACAAATATAAAACCCAGTGCAATAGTTAGGAATAGACCAACAAGAAGTTTACGTCTGTCTTGTTCTTTTAGTCCATGATGGGCATACGTAACAGTTAAGCCACTTGTTAATAGAAGTAGAGTGTTTAACGCAGGAATGCCACCTGCTCCCATTACTATGAAGTCTCCACCTGAATTAGTAGGCCCATTGGATGGCCAAACATTCTCAAATTGGGGCCACAATACAATATTAGTAGTGATCTTATAGCCATCACCACCTAACCAAGGGAGTGATAACTCTCTAGCGTAGTATAGTGCTCCGAAGAAAGCAGCAAAAAACATTACCTCAGAAAAGATGAACCAAACCATTCCCCAGCGGAAGGATATATCCACTTGATCATTATAAATTCCTCCCTCACTCTCTGTGACTACCTCAGAAAACCAAACATATGCCATTGCAAATATTAACAACATACCAATGAGCATTATAGTCATACCTGAAGCAGAACCATTCATGTAATTAGCCGCACCAATAAACATTATAACGATCGCAACAGTTGTTAAAAAAGGGAGTTTAGTTTCATGAGGGACATAATAACTATTTTGTCCAGACATAAATTATTTTGCTCCTAACTGATCGGTTGTATTAAACATCGTGTAAGAGAGAATAAGTGTATTTGTATCACTTGATAACTTATCGTCAATTATAAACTGTAGAGGTAACTCTTTTGTTTCTAGTCCATTAATTTCTTGCTGCGTAAAACAAAAACACTCTATCTTTTTAAAGTACTCAGCCTCTGCGCCAGGCACTACGCTTGGGCTTGCTGTAACCTGTTTTAGTGAATTGGATTGATTAGTTAGAATGTAAGATGTTGTATAGACTTTGCCAACTTCTACAACCATTTCTCTCTCTAACGGCTCAAAATCAAAAGGTCCTGCTCCGGCAACTGTTGATGTGAATTTGATTGTAACGAAACGGTTAGTAGGTTTCTCATTTAGATCAACAATTCTCTCTTGATTAGTTTTGCCATTAAGGCCTGTTATTTCACAAAAAATATCATAAAGTGGTACAAGCATGTATGAAAAAAAGAACATAAATACAACTATAGATGACAGAGTGACATATGTTTTCTTATAATTACTCATTATTCTACCCTTGGTGCTTTCTCAAAAGAGTGGTAAGGAGGTGGAGATGATAGTGTCCACTCAAGTCCTTCTGCACCGTCCCATACCTTGTCTTCCGCTGTTACATCCCTCTTGAGTGTATTGTATAAAATATAAATAAATAATAATTGCGATAAACCAAACCCAAAAGCTCCTACTGATGCGATAGCATTAAAGTCAGCAAATTGAACTGGATAATCAGGTATTCTTCTTGGCATACCAGCTAAACCCACAAAATGCATTGGGAAAAAAGTAAGATTCACAAAAATAGTTGTAAGCCAAAAATGTAATTTACCTAGTGATTCACTATACATCTTTCCAGTCCATTTTGGTAACCAATAATAAACAGCAGCTATGATTGCGAATACTGCTCCAGGTACTAAAACATAGTGAAAATGTGCTACAACAAAATATGTATCATGGTATTGAAAATCTGCAGGTGTCATCGCAAGCATCAAACCTGAAAACCCACCAATTGTGAAAAGTATTATGAAAGCAAGTGCAAAAAGCATAGGGGTTTCAAATGTCATTGATCCTCGCCACATAGTAGCAACCCAGTTAAATACTTTAATACCTGTAGGCACTGCTATAAGCATAGTTGTTAACATAAAAAATATCTCACCCGCTAAAGGCATCCCAACAGTAAACATATGATGTGCCCAAACTATAAATGAGAGTAAAGCTATAGATGCAGTAGCGTAAACCATCGAATCATAACCAAACAACTTCTTTCTAGAGAAAGCAGGTATTATAGTTGAAACTATACCGAAAGCCGGAAGAATTAAAATATAAACTTCAGGATGACCAAAAAACCAAAAAATGTGTTGGAACATTACCGGATCTCCGCCACCTGATGCAGTAAAGAAACTTGTGCCAAAAAACCTATCTGTTAGCAACATTGTAATCGCGCCGGCAAGAACTGGCATTGCTGCAATTAATAGGAATGCCGTTATTAACCAAGTCCATATAAAAATTGGCATTTTCATCAATGTCATTCCCGGTGCTCTCATATTCAAAATTGTTGCAATTACATTAATAGCACCCAATATAGACGATATTCCTAATAAGTGAATAGATAAAATCACAAAAGGCATAGAATTGCCACCTTGTAAAGAAAGAGGCGGATATAATGTCCAACCAGCTGCTGGACCTCCGCTGTCAAAAAATAATGTACTTAATAACATAGTAAATGCAAATGGTAATATCCAAAAACTCCAATTATTCAATCTTGGTAGCGCCATATCTGGAGCACCTATCATTATCGGTATTTGCCAGTTTGCCAAACCAACAAAAGCAGGCATCACTGCACCAAAAATCATAATTAACGCATGCATGGTTGTCATTTGATTAAAGAAACCGGGTACAACTAATTGCAAACCTGGCTCAAATAATTCAGCTCTGATTATTAAAGCCATAAATCCACCAACGAAGAACATTAGCAAACTAAACCAAAGGTAAAGACTACCAATATCTTTATGGTTTGTAGTTGTTATCCATCTCATCAAACCTGATGGAGTGTGATGATGATCTTCGTGTATATCTTGAACATTAGTGCTCATTTTATCTTCCTATATTTTGTGATTCAGCTACTCTATTATCTTTTTTCAAAGACACCCATTTTTCATATTCTAATTTAGGAACTGCTCTTACTACTATCGGCATGAACCCATGATCCTTTCCACACAGTTCCGCGCATGCTCCCCTGTATACACCGGGTTTCTTAATGTTAATCCACAACTCATTGACATATCCTGGTATTGCATCTTTTTTACCACCAAGCTCAGGAACCCACCATGCGTGTATAACGTCACTTGCTGTGAGCAGAAGTCTTACTTTTGTATCTGTAGGGAGAACTACTTCATTGTCTACATTTCGTAGATAGTTTTCTACATTGTTTACATCTTTACCTGAATTTAATCTTCGTGCATTATTGCTTTTGTTATCTATTTTACTGAAAAAATTTACTCCATCTTCAAGATACTCGTATTCCCACATCCATTGATATCCAGTAACTTTCAGAGTAATCCCAGCATCGCTAGTATCTTCCATCATGATAAGCGCTTTTGTTGCTGGAATAGCGCAGGCTACTAGTATTAAAAAAGGGATTACCGTCCAAATAATCTCTACTTTTGTACTCTCATGAAATTTAGCTGGCTGATGACCCACTGATTTCCGATGATAAATAATAGAATAAATCATGGCACCAAAAACCAAAACACCAATGACTACTGTTACCCAAAACATTAGCATGTGAATGTCGTATGCAATTTCACTGGTTGGTGTCACACCTCTTGGCATATTTACTTGCCAATCAGCTAATATCTGTGATGGTAATACCAGTGCTAATAAATAAATAATTCTCTTCATAATCGTCCATTATTAATGAATTTTATGATATCACAATATTAATATTTATATAATTTCTTATTGAAAAAATCTTTATTTAATGGGCTTAATTGGGATAACACCCTCATTAATTTTAGGGTTCGAGGGTGTTTTTTTCCAGGCAAGTCCATAAAGTACCTCATAAGTTACAGGGTAATTAGAGTTTTCGTCTATATTGTATGCATCCTGAGCAGTTTTAAAGTCGTTTTTTGAGAGTCTTTTTTTAGATATTTTTTCAACAGTATTGGCTCCTATTTTTTTGAGGGATTTCAATACATCAGAAAAGCTCCGATATTCGACAATAATTTTCTCATTGTCTACAACCGGGTCAGAGAATCCTATTTTTAAGAGAGCATCTCCATAATGATGCATATCAATGAAACGATTAACTCTTTCTTGTTTGTCAATCTTACTCAGCGCTCCCCTTAATTCGAAAAGTGTGTCGGGGCCTATTGATGAAAATAAAAAACAACCATCATCTTTTAATAATTTATGGATTTTTAAAAAAATACTATACAAGTCAGTAGCCCAATGAAAAGTAAGGCTTGATATGATTAAATCAAAACATGATTCGTTTATAGGAATATTCTCAATATCTGCACATATAGGATTTGTTTTGTTAACTTTGGATCTACAAATCCTCAACATTTCCTCAGAGAAATCAAGAGGGATAATCTTTGCGTCAGGATACAGCGCAGAGATTTTCTGTGTTAGAAAGCCTGTGCCACAACCGAGGTCTAGTATTGATTTAGGCTGAATCTTAATTCCAGAGAGTCTATCGAAAATACGTCCAGCAACCTCTTTCTGAATTATGGCATAGTTGTCATAAGTGTCTGCTCTTCTATTAAACGATTCTCGTATGCGTTTCTTGTAGTTATTCAATTTTAATCCTCAACAAACTTAATTATCTCTTTTTTAATTTCATTATGAAACGACAAAAAAGGATAATGAGACATGCCTTTTACTACCTTATGCTGAATATTATTAGAGTTGTTTATCTCAAAAGTCCTCGGAGGAAAAAAACTATCATGTTCTCCTTGGATAATAAGTGTATCAATTCCGATAGAGTTCTCGTTACCTAGTAACTCCCTCAACTTTTTTATATCTATCAAGCCTTTAATGAGAGTTTCTAAGTTAATGTTAGAATATTTAGTTTGTAAATCCATTAAATTCTTGAAGTCTTTCTTCTGACTAACAGAGTCTTTACAGCATTTGTAGATAAATTTTTTAATAGCCTCATTTTTGTTAGCTTCTAAGTCTAAAATAAGGCTATCAATTTCTTGGTTATTAATTTCTGAGTAGCTCGAGGGAAAACTTGAATTAATAAGGATTAACTTAGAAATTGCCTTATTTTCAAGAGCAAATCTTATACACATCATTCCGCCAAATGAGTAGCCTATAAGTATATTTTTCCATGGTTCATTCTCTAGATAGCCCTCTATGTTTAATTCGCTTAAAGTTATTTTTTCTTTGTGATTTTTATATCCTGAGAAGTTAGGAGATTTAACATGAAAATTCTTTTCTAAGTCTGTTTTCAAATCATCCCAAATGGATGAATCAAAAAGCCACCCATGGAGAAGAACTAAATTAATTTTTTTCATTTATTACCTACAAATCTGATC
>CAJWMM010000022.1 GCA_913043035.1 uncultured Gammaproteobacteria bacterium
AAAAAATAATTTTAAACATAGTATTCTCCTTAATTAAAATCTAATCATATAATGAATATCCCAATGTGAATCTTTTGTACCCAACTCAATTAGAAAGTCACCTTTGAAAAACTTAATGAATGGATAGGTCTGCCAGTCATTATTTATCGTATCTTTTTTCGTTTTTAACATCATCCAAGTATGCAGATCATTATATTCACCAATATATGGAGCAAATCCCAGTTGGAATTCATTCTCCGTAAAATTTTTTGTATCTGTATGTTTATTAATATACGCAAATGATGTAAATATTCTCCTAGTTTCCCAGTCACCGTGAATGCCGTACAAGAAATTATCTTTTGTCTTTGTAGATAAGCCACCGGTTAAATATAAGTTTCTTTGCGACTCTTTTGTGTTCTTTCTATCTAATAGATATGTCGACCTCACATTCATATATTCATCTTTAAAATGTTTATCATCAATAAGCTCAAAGCCTACTGAATATTTATAGGTTGGTGAAAAATGATAATAATAGGATGTGTACATGAAATTTGATTTGTACATAAATGTAGACCCACCTGACCATGAAATTGGTCGAGCATTTACCACAGCAGAGGTGGATAAGCATGCTACTATTACCAACATTTTTTTTATTATACCCATAGGGGGTATCATACCTATTTGTTTATCTATAGTCAATTCTTTATGGATTGCTATCACCGACTGTTTTTGCTAAGAAGGGAACAGGGAGCAAATCCCTTCTTAGCTACGGATATTATTTTATAAGGGGCTTAATATTTAATAAAATTTCATTTAATTTTTCATCATCACGAACAGAAACTGGTTTAAATTCTTTTTCAGATTGAAAGAGATCGTCTCTTATGGCTTGATTTATTACCACTGATCCATGAATTCCTGATATTGATCGATGATATGTGCCTTTAGGTATCATAAGTGCACCACTATCCCTCGAAAGATGCACTATTATGTACGGCTGATCCCAATCCGGATTTATCAACTCAAACGTTCTCTCACCGCTTATAACTCTGTTATTATCAACTTGGTGAGAGTGAATATAATATTGTTTATTACCAAATTCATCATTAGGTGGTGAGGTAGCAGCAGTTTCGTGGACAACTAAGTCAGATGCGTTGGAACCTGGAACAGAGATATCATAAAATGTAACATCTTCTGTTTGTCTAAAAATTTTCTGCTTGTGAAAATTAAGTTTCTTCATACTTAAACTAATGCATAATTCATGCCAAGAGAGTAAATTAGAGGACAAGAAGTTTTTGATACTTGAAAAAAAATCTATTAAATGGAATATTACAATAGTTAGACGTGGGATTTCAGGATGATATTCAAACAATTTTTTGATAAAGAATCTAGCACTTATACCTATCTAGTTGGTTCTGAATCAAATAGAGACGCTTTGATTATTGACTCAGTATTAGAGAACGTGAAAGAGTATATAAACTTCATAAGGTCAAATAATCTTAATCTCCTCTATGTACTTGACACTCATATTCATGCAGATCATATTTCAGGAATGAGCACACTTAATGAACACTTTGACTGTGAAATGCTCATGGGCAAGGAGACATTAGCTGAGGGTCTATCAAGAAAACTAGGTCATAATGAAGAATTCCATCTAGGTGATCTAACAGTTCGAACGTTATTTACACCCGGCCACACATCAGATAGTTATTGCTTTCTTATCGCTGATAAACTATTTACAGGTGATACGCTATTAATCGGTGATACTGGAAGGACAGATTTTCAAAATGGTAATTCTATTTCAGCTTATAATTCACTATTCAATATATTGCTCAAGTTGCCTGACACTACTATCGTATGCCCTGGTCATGATTATAATGGTCAATGTAGAAGCACCATTGGTGAAGAGAAAAAATCTAACCCAAGATTACAGGTAAACTCTCAAAAAGAGTATGTTTATATTATGAAGAATTTGAATTTATCTAATCCCAAAAAGATGGATGTTTCTATTTCAAGAAACCTTAAGCTTGGAAAAGAATAAGTAAAGCAACCGTTATCTATATTTTTCAATATAACCTACTTCATAAGTGTTACAATTACATG
The DNA here is from genome assembly GCA_913043035.1 of uncultured Gammaproteobacteria bacterium. Classification (GTDB taxonomy): domain Bacteria; phylum Pseudomonadota; class Gammaproteobacteria. The sequence goes on from CAJWMM010000022.1 coordinate 2,080, forward strand.
ATGAAGGATTGGAAATTTTGTACAGTTATCGTTGATCAAAATGACATTGTGTATTCCGTTCAACCCCGAGATACATACGTTATCAATGCTGGGGATGCATATAACAAATACATGGTCTTTAAAAAATTGCAGGAGGATGGTTGGGAGTTGTCTGATTCTCATACAGAACTGACTCAAAAAGAGAGTATTGTAGGAAATAATTATCTTACTTTCATATTCAGAAGGAAGGCAACTTAGATGTTAGCAGACGAGCCACTATTGTTGCTTGCATTAGTTATACCATTGGTGTTAGCAATATTGGCAGCAATCTTCGATCCTAGGAAAAATCATTACGCTACGTTCTTTACGATATTATTAATTTCCTATGGATTATCAGGAATAATTGTACTCATATCTACTATAATTTCTAATCTCATCTAATTTTTGTGGATGGATCAATATAAATTAGGTACTCTGAAGTAGTGTATTTAGATTAGGAAGAAAATGAATTTAATTTATACCATATTTTTATTAGGTGTGCTGTGTATATTGTACGCTATCATTAGTGTAATTTTTGAGACCGATTATGATAAATTAGATTAAGTAATTGATAATAACCGGACTTTCATAGTATTATAAATATAGGAGTTAATTATGTGTATATATGGATATCTTTTTTATACGCTAATAGTAGGTGGGCTATTAAATTATATTTATAATAGAACGCCTAACAGTTCGTATAGTTTAATCCGTAGCAGGAACTATAGATAAAGCTAGTTAAGCCTATCTGAATCGTCATTTTCTGCTAGCAATAATCATAGAGTTAAATATGTCGGCTCATAAAATCTTAGGTTTCTGTTTCATAGTTTTAGCAATCTTGGTTGCAAACACGTCCGTCACTCACTCTGATGAAAATCAAAGGCCATCTGCGAATAATAAAGTGAAACACACAAAAAAATCAGCTGAAGAGCGTGAGAATTCTATTATTAACAGGATCCTAAAAAATGATGTATTCACTTCACAAGAGAGCGAGAGTAAAAAGCAAATCGATGAGATCAACTCTTATGAACTAGTGATTAATCAAATTAAAACCCTATCGGAATTAAATAGAGATGGTTTTCTTACAAACGAAGAATTTGAGGCTAAAAAAGCTATCCTATTAGAGAGAATTCAATAATTCACTACCCTTTATTTCTAGTATCTCAAGCCAAATATAATCATTACTATTACTAGTACAGCTGTTAAAACAACTAGTCCACCAATAATGTAGAAAACGATTGCAGTTCCCATATTCACCTCCTAATAATTATATTATAAAAAAAAAGGTAATTTCTGGTCAATAGTTTAAGCTCTATTAATCGAATATGTTGATATTTAGGTAATTTAACGTTTTTTCAGACCATAAAACCTTATATCATATAAAGCAGAGGAGTGAACAGATGAATCGAGAAACGAGGATAAGAGACAAATTTAGGATTATGCTTAGAGCGTATCTGATTGCACTATTTATCGTTCTACCTATTCTATATATTGGTTTTAGACTTCATTTTTATGGATCGATTTTCTAGCCATCCATAGTTGCATCATTATCGTACTTAATTCCAATTTTTTCACATGCTAATTTATTCATCTGAGGGGTATCATCCAAAACCCATGAGTTTGTGAGCATTCTTACAGCATGTTGCTTGTTGTACAGAAACGGCATGATTAATTGGAATATCCCGAAAGTTATGAAAGCGAAAATTGCATGAACAATCCCAATTATAATCTCACCCCTAAAGATAGGGACAAAAAACCCAAACAGAAAGTATGTCCAAGAGTAACCAATAAAGCAGTGTCGCTGAAGATCAGAGTCCTTATGTTTAATATTTATAGCCCTTTGCCATCCTAGAAAAAACGTACCTAGTAAAAAAGGAATCAATATTAAAACTATTATTGCAACTATCATATCTATGCCAATACAAATGGTGTTTAAATAGATTCCTTTTTATACGTCAATACAAAACACGCAGCTGCAATGATAAGTATCGCACTTGCCTCATATACTATAGCTGCTGGATCACTATCTTTACCTTGAAGAATTATCAGTCTTGATAATGCGGTCATCGCAATAAATAATGGTAATGTGATTGGGATTTTTTTACTTTGATAAAACACACCAATCATACCTAAAACCTCTGCATAGATAAATAATAGCAATAGATCTGATAATTCAACTCGAGCTACTTTATAAATATCAAAAATCTCTTGAGATGTAGCGATGATTGTCATAAAAGCAATCAACCCAAGCAATGCACTTTCTACTACGCCAATTAACTCACGGCCAAGTTTCATAGAAAACCTCCATGTATCAGTAAGATACAAGTAATTTGTTTATATATAAACATTATATTGAAAATATCTTTAATTGTATAAAACATTAGTAATTGTGTTACTATTTATATGTTAGTTTGATCTTACATCAACAATCCGATTATCCTAACTAAAGCCTTTGGTAGGCAATGCAAATTAACAAAGGAATTTAATGAAATTTTATAAGGATATTTTAATTACAATCTTTATACTTGCTGTCTTCGCTGTTTTCTTGAAATACTTCTCTTGATACCACCGTATATTAGCTAAATAAACTGATTAAAATAAAAATCGAAAGACTGACCATTGATAAGCCTATTAGAAATAACTTGATTGATTCTAGTAGTAGAGTTTTTTTGCTTTTATTTTTTTCAGCCATATTGATATTTTATCACAGAGTAAATAGTGCTATCTTGTATTAATGAAATTTATTGCAATGAACAGGTTTAAAATTATATTGGGCAAAGAAGATGATTTTGAAAATGTTTGGAAAACAAGAGAAACATTTCTTGACGATGTCAATGGCTTCATAAGTTTCAACTTATTACGAGGAGATTCAACCGATGAATATACTTTGTATTCTTCTCATTCGATATGGCAGAGTAAAGAGCATTTTATAGCATGGACAAAATCTGAGGCATTTAGAAAAGCTCATAAGAATGCAGGAGAAAACAAACCACTATATCTTGGACATCCAGAATTTGAGGGATTTAATGTAGTCCTATAAGTTAAACAAAGATAACATAAAGAATTAACGTAATAATAAGAGGAACAACAAAACCAGCTAGCAGAATAGGTATAATCCAGCTAAAAGGATTCTCCCTATTAAAACCAAAAAAATTTTTTTTCCTTTTCATTTTAAATTAATCGTTATCTTAGTTATCAAAGTTTTATCTACCAATAGCCAACCCTTCTCTCCTCGGGTCCGATACTCCTACAATTACATTACTATCATCAAAATGTATACCATTTAGTGCACTCAGAAGATTCTTTACTTCTATTTTATGACCTTTTCTTTCAAGAGATCTGGTCACATTTGTGATACTCTCACTCTCAATTACATTACCCTGGCTTAGTAAATGGGCTGCGTATATTGCATCCTTGAGTGTGCTTTTGTAATACAGTACATCTATTAGTCTTTGTGTTACGTGACCTATAATCCTACTTCCACCAGCAGAACCTAAAACCAAAACAGGTGAACCATCAGATTTCTTAAAAACAATAGTGGGAGTCATTGATGATCGAGGTCTTTTCCCAGCTTGAACTCTATTCGCAACACTTCTATTTTTATCATATGCTAAGAATGAAAAATCTGTAAGTTCGTTGTTAAGTAAATAACCATTGGACATAAGCTTAGAACCAAAAGAACTCTCAATGGTCGAAGTCATGGAGAGAATATTACCCTCCATGTCAACAATAGAAATATGGGTTGTCCCACGTTCTTCCGGACCGAGGCCATTGGTATTATTTTGATACCTCATACCTACTAAACCATGGCTAGGATTGTGTAATATTTCATTACCAATTTGTTGATAACGATTTTTTATATACTCATCTGCTAGTAATTTTCTACCAGGAGTGTCCACAAAATCTGAATCTGCAATATAATAATTCCTATCAGCAAATGCTAACTTAGAAGCTTCGATGTATGTATGCCAAGTTGGTGAATACTCAAAAATTTTTAGAATTTGCAACATTGTGATAGCTCCAGAAGATGGCTCGCCCATCGAGCAAACTTTATACTCAAAAAAATCATCACAAACAGGGTCCCTTCGTATAACCTTATAGCTATCAAAATCATTCTGTTTGATATCTCCTCCATTTGCATTAACAGTTAGAATTATATTTGTAGACATAGGATTTCTGTAGAAGCTCTCATAGCCATGTTTAGCAAGAGAATCTAGACTTTCTGCGTAATGTGGATTTTTGATGAAATTAGTATCCAGAAAGTAATCGTTAGTATAATCAGAATTCATCAAATTTTTTTTATTACGAGATATTGACTTCTTAAGATCATTTGAGAGCACAAATCCATTTAGAGCAAGTTCACGAGCCGGACGAATCAGCTCAGACATCGATAGCTTTCCATATTCATTATGAAGTTTGCCCAGAAGAGCTGGTGTTCCAGGAATACCAACAGACTTTCCACTTGAGCGAGCTATACTAAAATCCATAATTTGACCAGTTGAATCCCTAAAAAGGTTTTCATCTGCCGATTGTGGAGCCGTCTCTCGTGCATCAAGCGTAATTAATTTTTTTTTGTTTTTATCATAATATAAAACAAATGCACCTCCACCTAATCCAGATGCATGTGGCTCAGTCAATCCAAGCACAAGCTGTGCCGCAATCGCTGCATCCGCTGCACTACCCCCATCATCAAGTATTTTGTAGGCAGCTGCACTAGCTCGTCTATCAGAGGTAACAACCATGAATTGTTGAGTTTTTGCAACCGCTGATTCTTGTGAGAAATTTTCAGAATTCTCAGAATTATCGCTTTGCCCTAATGACACTTTTATTTGGACAAAAAATAGAGAAACTAAAAGTAGTATCCTTATAATTCTTTGACTGTTATTTGCCATAATGTCATTCATCCTTATTGAAGATTGTTTTATTTAAACTAAAATTAAGTATATGACTGACTTCGCTGCAATAAAAGAAAATGCCAGGAAAATGTGGTCAACTTTCGCCGCATTTGAGACGGTAACTGGGCTGGCTGCACCAGAACTTGTTAAATTTGCTGGTGTTCAAAAAGGTGATCATGTTCTTGATGTTGGATGTGGAACCGGTGTAGTGGCCGTTACCGCAGCACAATTAGGGGCAAGAGTCACCGCCTCTGATCTGACACCTGAGCTTGTCACAAGAGCCCGAGAGAATTCGGCGATTTCTGGATTTGATATAGATTTTCAGATTGCAGACGTTGAGCAATTGCCTTATGAAAATGATAAATTTGATTTTGTCTTAAGTCAATTTGGCCACATGTTTGCGCCACGTGCTGAGTTAGCAGTGGCAGAGATGCTAAGAGTCCTTAAACCTGGTGGTGTTATCGCATTTTCAACTTGGCCTCCGGAATTATTAACAGGCAGATTATTTATTTTAACTGGAAAATATGGCTCACCTCCTCCAGCAGGAGTATCATCTCCAGTTGATTGGGGAAAAGTTGAAGTAATCCGAGAAAGACTAGGCGAAAAAGTAAAACATATCTCTTTTCACAGAGCACAATATGGAAACCCAGCGATGAGCCCATCTCATATGAGGATACTCCTTGAGAAATATATAGGACCTGTTACTGCGGTAGTAAAGAGGCTTGAGGAGGACAACCCTGACAAACTGACACTCTTTAGGAGTGAAGTCGACGTTCTTTTAGGAGAATACTTCGAGAACAATACTGTCATACAAAGTTACCTGATGACACGAGGGATTAAGTTATAATTGAGACATAACATCCTGTTGATGTTGAATAATTTTACTATCGAATATACACTCTAATCTCATTGATTATTTTGGGGCTATAGCTCAGCTGGGAGAGCATCTGCTTTGCAAGCAGGAGGTCGTC
>CAJWMM010000023.1 GCA_913043035.1 uncultured Gammaproteobacteria bacterium
GACTATGGGCCTGCTATTGGTCAACCAGTAATTAGAGGGCTAAGTGGAAGTAGAACTAAAGTTATGCTTAATAACGATATAGTTAATTCTCTTATGCATCTTAGTGCTGATCATCTTAATAATGTAAATATTCAAGAGATTTCGCACATTGAAATATTAAGAGGACCATCCTCAATTTTTGCAGGAAGTGGAGCAAGTGGCGGTATTGTAAATGTTGTATCTGATGTAATTTCAGGTGATAAGTACGATAACGATGTAACCAGCTATGATTACTATTCTGTTAATAACGGTTTTGGTCACAATGTTACTATTAAAAGAAATATTCTTAACACAAATATTTTTTTCAATATTAATAATAAGCATCTGAAAAATCAAAACCTACCGCATGGAACGAAACTTGAGGACGGATTATTTAAGGGTACCCTTGCAAATTCAGACTACAAGGATCAAAACATGATAGTTGGAATTTCAATGCCACAAACATGGGGTTATATTGGTTTTTCATTTGAAAATAATGACGGTAATTATGGTATTCCATTTCATGCTGAGGAAGAGGAAGAAGAGCATCATGAGGAAGAAGAAGAGCATAGGGTACATTCAAAGGTTGAATCTGAGACATACACAGTCAAAGGTAAAATAGATACGATCCCGTTCTTTAATTCGATGGATTTCTCTCTTGTTGACTCAAATGCTTTCCTACGAGAACATGAAGAGGATGGTAGCGCATCTTTAGATAATAATCTTACTGCTGTTAGTGGCAAGTTTAATCTTGATAGCAGTAATTACGAGAGAAGGGTGCTTGTAGAATACGCGAGAACGAAATCGCCAATGACTGACGCTTATATTCCGCCGTCAATAGCATATGATCGATCCATTTCATTTTTCCAAAGAAATTTAGGAAAACCCTACGAGTTAGATTTCGCAATAAGGTATGAGTCAAATTCTAGAGACAATCATAATCAGAGATATGGAGACACGTCCCTGAATTTAGGATCTAGTTTACTCTACAAGTTATCTGAATCGACAAATTTATATTTGGGATATTCACACGTATCAAGAAGTCCAAATATAGCAGAGCTTTTTGCAAATGGATCACATGGACCGACTCAAAGATATGAACGTGGAAATAGCCAGCTTTCTAGAGAAGTATCACGTGGTGCTGAAATTGGTTTAACAACTGAGTATAAAGATTTTGAGATAGATTTGAGGCTATATGATAATGACATCAATAACTATATTTATCTCAAAGATCGCACTACTTCAACTGGTGGTAAGACTGATGCAGACTGGAGACAAAAAGATGCGACATTTAGAGGTTATGAGTTATCTATTTCTAAATCTTATGATATAGCCAATGGTTTATTGCAGGCTACACTTTCGACGGACGATGTTTCGGCTGTATTTGATGACAACACTTATGTTCCTAGAGCTGTACCTGCAAAAACTGTATTAAGTTTGCAATTTGATACTCAAAACAATGAGACATTTAGTGCAGACTTATCATATACAGATGATCAAGGTGATTTTTCATCCATCGAAACCAAGACTAATTCATATGTTGGGCTTGATATGAAATACAGTCGAGGTCTTCGATTAGCTGGAAGTGATATGCTGATTTCAGTATTTGGTGAAAATTTAACAAATTCATCACAGAGAAATCACTCATCTTTTGTAAAAAATGAAGTCCCATTGCAAGGTGTTAGAGTGGGGCTAGAGTTATCTGTTGATTATGATATGTAATATATACTTGAATAATAATAAATAACTTGTGTTTAATATAAGATGGTATTTATGTAAAATCGAATTATGAATAATAATTCCAACATAAATACCTATCTTATATTTACAGATCTCGATGGAACATTTTTAAGTAATGATGACTTTAGTTTTGGTGATAACATAAAGCTTACTAAGAAGTTGTTAAGTTTAGGTCATTTTGTCATTGTAAATTCAAGTAAGACTTTTGCAGAAATACATGACTTACTGAGTAGTAATGACATATCACTTCCAATAATCTGTGAGACTGGTGGCGGTATTTACTTGCCTAATGGTCAACCTGATAATAATCAATCTAACCATCATGTTTACACACCTCTATTTGAGGCACCAAAGATTTTGAAAATTCAGTCAGACTTATCTTCCGTTTTTAATGAGTTTGAGGGTGATTTTAGATTTTTTGATGATCTAGATAAAAAAGATCAGGAAAACCTATCTAATCTTAGGGGTGATGGCTTGATTCTTGCATCTCAAAGAGTGTTTACTAAACTAATTGTATGGGAATCAGACATGAATAGATTAGGAAAATTTACTCGTGCAATTGAAAAGTATAATTTAAACATAATTAAAGGCGCAAGATTTTGTCATTTATGTACTGCTTTTAGCAAAGGAAAAAGCATGAATATCTTATTATCATATTATATGGATAAATATCCTGAAAATACTTTTAAAACTATTGCACTAGGTGATAGTTCAAATGACATTGATATGCTTATGCAAGCAGATATTTCTTGCATAATAAAGTCGGTTGGTAATAATAAAATTAATAATGAAGAATTGTTAAAAAAGTCAATAAAGAGCAGTGCACCAGCTCCGCTAGGGTGGCAGGAATGTTTAAAAAAGATAGTAAATTTGGGTGATTCATAATGGCAGACTTTCATCAAAATGGCGTAATTAGTACCTTACATAATATTTCTAATCGATCAGTTGATGATTTAGAAAAAGAGTTGAGAGAGTTTTCTAAAGAAAGGGCTATTGAGTTAATACTACCTTGTCTATTTAGTGAGATAGAAGGACCAGCACTTGGAAAAATTATAAAAGTACTAAGTGAAATTGATTATTTAAATCATATTATTATAGGACTAGATAAAGCTAACGAGGATCAGTATAAAAAAGCAAAAGAATTTTTTTCAGACCTCAATCAACCACACTCAATACTGTGGAATGATGGTCCTCGATTATCATCATTAGATAAACAACTAAATTCACTCAATCTTTCACCTAAGCAATCCGGAAAAGGAAAAAATGTTTGGTATTGCATGGGTTATACACTAGCACGTGATCAAGCGAAATCTGTCGCACTACACGATTGTGATATATTAACTTATTCTAGGGAATTCATCGCAAGGTTGGTTTATCCGGTGTCCAATCCACTTTTTGATTATGAGTTTTGTAAAGGATATTATCCAAGGGTAGGTGATAACAAACTAAATGGCCGTGTAAGCAGACTTCTTGTTACACCATTATTAAAAACGTTTACTAAAGTTCTGGGTCATCGTGATTTAATTGAGTTTATAGATGTATTTAGGTACCCACTTGCAGGAGACTGTTCATTTAAAAGTAGGTTATTGAAGGAAATAAGAATCCCCAGCGATTGGGGATTAGAGATAGGATTATTATCAGAAATGCAAAGAAGTCAGGCGAATAAAAAAATATGCCAAGTTGATATAGCAAAAATGTATGATCACAAACATCAACCACTATCAGAGGAGGACTCTGATAAAGGCTTGTCTCGAATGTCTATTGATATTAGTAAAACACTTATTAGAAAACTTGCTGCCCAGGGTGATACTTTTACACATAATACACTACGGACAATCAAAGCGACATATTATCGAACTGCGCTTGATTTATTAGAGACTTACCATAATGATGCGAAAATTAATGGTCTAGATCATAATATAAATGATGAAGAAATTGCTATCGAATTATTTGCAAATAATATTATCACTGCTGGCAAACAATTTTTAGATAATCCTAATGAGAATCCATTAATACCAAATTGGTATCGTGTTCAAGATGCTTGTCCAAGTATTAAAGAAGATTTATTGAAAGCAGTATCTGATGATAACAATATATAACACTATAAGTAATGACAGATAATCTTGAAAATCTCTCCACAAGACTTCATAAACATCTTGGTAAGATATATGGGAGTTCAGATGAATCTAAAATTAACATTATAGCAGAGCATATTCTTGAGCTTGTTAACACCTACACTAAAAGAAGTGATAAGAGCCAAGAGAGATGGACCGAACAATCTATTATGATGATTACGTATGGCGACACTATTTCTCATGATGGAGCACCTCCTCTAGAAACATTATCTTGGTGTTTGAATAAATATTTCAATGAATCTATCACTATTGTTCACATATTACCATTTTTCCCGTCAAGTTCAGATGATGGGTTTTCAGTAATTAATTATTATGAAGTGGACCAATCACTAGGTGACTGGAGTCATATAACAAAAATATCGCAGACATTCCAAGTAATGTCTGATGTAGTTATAAATCATGGTTCATCAAAGAGTAAATGGTTTAATAATTTTAAGAATGGCGAAGGAAAAGGATGTGATTATTTTTTGAGTTTTACTAATCATTTCGATACAAAGAAAGTTATTAGACCAAGGACAAGCCCACTTCTTCAAAAGATACATACTCATACAGGAGAGAAATATGTATGGTGCACATTTAGTCATGACCAGATTGACTATGATTTCACTAACCAAGAAGTCTTAATAGAATTTATAAAAATAATTTTATTCTATTTAGAAAATGGAGTTACAATTCTGAGATTTGATGCAATAGCTTTTCTTTGGAAAAATATTCATACCAATTGCATAAATCAACCTGAAACTCATGAGATAGTAAGATTATTCAGATCAATAATGGAATATGTCTCTGAAAAATCTATACTAGTAACTGAGACAAATACGCCAGCACGAGAAAATGTATCATATTTTGGTAATGCCAACGAGGCTCAGTGGATTTACAATTTCTCGCTTCCTCCCATTCTAATTTATACAATATTATCTGGTGACTCATCTCATTTGGAAAAGCTCACTATGAGCATGCCGCCATCTCAATTAGGAACCGCTTATTTAAATTTTATTGCCTCACACGATGGTATTGGTCTAAGGCCTGCTGAAGATTTTCTCTCTGATAAAGATATTAGCTCACTCTTAAATCTCATGAAGGATAGTAATGGACAAGTATCATATAGAACTAATAATCAAGGTCAAGAATCTCCATACGAAATCAATATATCCCTATTGGATGCTATGTCTAAAACATTCTCTAATGAAGACAAGTTAGTTATTGAGAGGTTTATTTGTATCCATACGATTATGATGTCTCTTGAGGGTGTTCCTGCTTTCTATTTTCATAGCCTAATCGGAACTAAAAATGATACTGAGAAATTTAAAGAATCTCAAATTAACAGAAGTCTTAATAGATATAAATATGATAAGAATGAATTATCAGTCTTACTAGAAAATCAAAATACTGATAATTTTAAGATTCATGATAGTTTGTCTAAATTAATAATGTTGAGGAAAGCCCAAAAAGCTTTTCACCCTAATGCTGTACAATTCACTCTTCACTTAGGTAAAAACCTTTATGGTGTCTGGAGACAAAGCCTTGATAAAAAACAAAGTATCTTTTGCATAACGAATATTACTCCGATAACGAGAGATTTCTCACTTTTGGACATCAATCTTATTGGATTTGACGAGTGGTACGATTTAATAAGTGGAGATACTATTAAAGACCTTTCATCATCAATCAAACTTCAACCATATCAAACCATGTGGATCACTAATTCATGAGAAAAACAACATGACAAATAGGAATAAAGGCTTAATTGTAATTATTCTATCCGTGGTTTCCATATTAATTTCTCAATACGTGATAGCTCTATTATTATTATTACTAGGTATAAAATTGATTGTAGAGTAGGTTATTTGTAATCTTCTTTAAATTTCTCTGGATCTTTTTCTTTTTGATCCTCGCATATCTTGATCAATGCATTGTAGTAATCATACTCTGTTTTAACATCGTAAGATTGCGTTAAGAACTCTTTTATTGCAGCTTCAGGTTGAGCTTCACCCGGTAATCTCTCGGCCATTAATTCATTTGTTAGGATAAACATAGAGTCGGCACATTTCTCAAGTGGCACGTCATTACTATTTGACACACATCCTCCAAATGTAAAAACTAATATTATGATAAGTATTTTATCCATAATTGATTATACCAACTTTTAAATTGTTTTTAGTGCAAATGGGGGGTGCATTTGGGGGGGATAGAATCAAATAACAGACAAGATTTGTTTATTTGATTGATATTGCAGAAAGTACTTGCCTCCCCACCCGGACTCGAACCAGGAACTAAACCTTAGGAGGGTCTTGTTATATCCAGTTTAACTATGGAGAGAATACATAAAATTGTATATAAAAAAATTATGATGTACTATGTTTTTATGATTATCTTGGCAATTGATTCCTCTCAAAAAGATTTATCTTTATCACTGAAAGTCGATGAAAATATAATAACTAAAACATATCAGAAAGATGGCAAACATAGTGAAATATTCCTTGAAGTAGTAAACGAAATTCTTGATAAGAATAGTATGCGAGTATCAAATCTATCAGGTATATTGTTTAATAAAGGTCCTGCTAGCTTTACAGGCACTAGAGTAGCTGCTTCATCTCTTCAAGCGATAGGTTATAGTTTAAATATACCAGTAATAGGTATTTCGTCTCTAGAAGTAATGTCTCATGTATATTCGATAGACTCAAATGAGAGAATGTTTGATTGTGCTAAGTACGCCTATGGTGACAAGTATTTCACTGCTTCTTTTGAAAAAATTGAAAAGTTAATTCAGATTAAAGATACAGAATTAGCTGATATTGAGGTGATTGATACGTCGCATGACAAGTATCTTATTATTAATAGAGAACTTTCTAAGTACTTACAAAAAAAGAGCATACCTCTAACATTAAATCATACAGTTTTGCCACGCGAGACAAATAGTGAAGATTTGATATCCTTCGCAGAGAAGTATATAAATCTTTGTGGGGAATTTAATCTGTCTGATACGTTACCAGATTATGCAAATCATGAAATTTAGTTAAGATAAGCCTCCTATCTTTTGCCCAACTCTAATCTTTTGACCTTTCTTTATTGATGATAAAAGTTTTACATTCTTATCAAATAATACAATTACTGTTGATCCACTCTTAAACATTCCAAGCTCTTCTCCTTTATCTAAAATAATTTTCTTTTTATTATAATTACTTATGATAGTTTTTTTAGGATATGGAGGAGAAACTTCACCTCTCCACTTCACTTCTATTGACGATACATTTATTGCAGCAATGAATATTACTGCAAATGCAAGATCCTCATTTTTAAACATACATGACAACCGCTCATTTCTTGCGTAAAGATTATTAATTTTATTTACAGCATGTTTCGCGACACTAAATAATCTACCAGGAATGTGTGATGTACTTACTAGCTTACCACTGTAAGGCATGTGTACTCTATGATAGTCTTTTGGAGATAGATAAATTGTCATAAATGAACCATCTGTAAAAACATCATTTAATTTTCGATTCTCATGCATCAAGTCATGTATCGATATCCTCTTACCTTTAACTTGAAGTATTGTATTATTATCAATATCTCCGAATTGAGTTATTGTTCCATCACAACTCGAAACAATAGATTTCTTTGTCTTATCAATTTTATGTATACCAGGTTTTAGTTCTCTCGTAAAAAAATCACAAAAGGTTTCATAATCATTTGGTGATTCATTAACACACTCTTTCATATTTACTTTAAAAAAACTTATATAAAGCTTTATGAGATTAGGAACAAAGGGGTTTTTTGTCCTTGTTATTATGTAAGTTATTCTAGAAAAAATATAATGAGGTAATAAAAATAGCCAATATGCTTTTACAAATTCAAGTATATTATTTGTTAAATGTTTCATTAATTAAAACTATTTACGATATCATCATAGATATTGTTTATTTCAATAGGAGGAGTATACAAGCCTATCAAATTTGATTCTTTATTAATTACAAATATAGCGCTTGTATGATCAAAAAACTTAACATCGTCATTTGCCGGTATTTCTTTATAATAGACTCCAACCCTCTTAGTAAGTT